>CANROV010000189.1 GCA_947632315.1 Candidatus Gastranaerophilales bacterium | reverse complement strand
GTGCTACGGGTAAAACAAAAAGAGTAGGCAGAGGCAGAGCTTCAGGTCACGGAAAAACATCTTGCAGAGGTAATAACGGTGAAGGACAACGTTCAGGCCGTTCATCCAAAAGAGGTTTTGAAGGCGGTCAAATGCCCGGTTACAGACAAATGCCCAAATTAAAAGGATTTAAAAATTTTAACGCAATCTGCTATGGGTCTGTTAACGTAAGCGAATTGGCTAATGTAAATGCTGATGAAATAACATTAGAATTATTACAAAATCTCGGTAAAGTATCTAAAAAAGCAGAAGCTCTAAGAGTATTAGGAAACGGCGAATTAAATAAATCAGTTACCGTAAATGCAAGATATTTTACACAATCAGCAAAAGAAAAAATTGAAAAAGCAGGCGGAAAGGCACAGTTAGTATAATGCAGCAATATACACCGAGTCAGCAAAATTTACAGACAATGTTGTCAAATTTAAATATTGCCGGACTTAAAAATAAAATATTATTTACTCTGTTAATGATATTAATATTTAGGTTTTGCACTCAATTACCGTTATTTGGTATAGACGCTTATGAATTTTCCAAAGATGTTAATAACAATTTAATTGGATTTTTGGATATGTTTTCGGGCGGTGCGCTTGGAAATGTGTCAATAATCGCACTTGGAATTGGCCCGTATATCACGGCGTCAATCATTATCCAATTGTTAACCGTGGTAATACCTCATCTTGAACAGCTGCAAAAAGAAGAAGGTGAAGCCGGAAGAAGAAAAATTTCACAATATACAAGAATATTTACGATAGTAATAGCAGCGATGCAAGCTCTCGTATTTGTTTTGTATCTTCTTAGAACAGCAAGAGATGCAATAATGCCTGATGTTAATTTATTTGTATTCTCCCTGGGTTCAATTATAATATTAACTGCAGGTTCAGCTTTTACAATGTGGTTAGCCGAATTAATGACTGAACGCGGAATCGGAAATGGTGCTTCAATGTTAATCTTTTGCGGTATTATTTCAAAAATTCCTGTTTATACAAAATTAACAGCGCAATTAGTTGCACCTGAAAGAGCTTTGCAATTCGGGTTAATGATTTTACTAATTATTTTCTTTGCAACTATGATATTCATTGTAATATTGCAAGAAGCAGCAAGGAAAGTAATAATAGTTAATCCGAGACGACAGGTCGGGAACAAAGTTTATGGCGGAACAAATACTTTTATTCCGTTTAAACTTAATCCGGGCGGTGTTATGCCAATTATCTTTGCAATAGCTATTTTATTATTCCCTACTACTGTTATAGATATCCTTGGCAAAACAAATATGGCTAATCCGACAGTTGAACATATATTCAGGACAATATCAACAGCACTTGCTCCTTCGGGATTTTTATATAATGCAATATATTTCTTGCTTATAGTTGCATTAACATTCTTTTATGCGTCAATTATACCTAATTTACAGCCAAAAGAAATTGCAACAAATCTAAAAAAATACGGTTCATCAATTCCCGGTATAAAACCGGGGAAACCAACCGCAGAAGCATTAGATAAAATACTCAGTAAAACAACATTTATCGGAGCTTTTTCACTTGGTATTATAGCTTTAATACCGTCAATGACTTGTAGTTTTACGGGGATATCAACGCTTCACGGAATCGGAGCTACATCATTAATAATTATGGTAGGGGTAGCGCTTGATTTTATAAATCAAGTACGAACAAACCTTTTGCCGAAGAATTATGAAAGTTTTCTGAAGCAATAAGAGAAATAAAGAAAAGAGCCTATATGGCTCTTTTTTTTATATAAAAATTGTTGTGATATAATTAATTTGTGAAAATAAAATAAAAAAGGCAAAAACATGAAAAAAGAGTTTATATTTATAGGCCCGCCGGGAAGCGGTAAAGGTACTCAAACTAAAATATTATCAAAAGAATACAATCTTCCGCACATTGATACAGGCTCACTACTCAGAGAGGCAGTGGCTTCAGGCAGTGAAGAAGGGAAATTAGCAAACAGTTTTATGGAAAAAGGACAACTGGTTCCTATAGAAGTTGTATCAAAGATAATAAAAAACAGATTATTACAAGATGACGCAAAAAACGGTTTTATTTTAGACGGATATCCAAGAAGCCTTGAACAAGCATACGCTTTAGATGAAATATTAAAAGAAATTGATAAAGATATAACTGTTAAACCTCAGGTATTTTATTTTGAAGTATCAACAAATATGCTTATTGAAAGACTCGTAAACAGGCGCTCTTGTTCTAAATGCGGAGCAATATATAATATAAAAACAATGAAACTAAAAGATGAAAACGTATGCGAAAAATGCGGCGGTAAACTTATCAGAAGAGAAGATGATACGGAAGAAGTCGCAAAGAAAAGATTCGATACATACTTTGAGCAGACACATCCTTTAATTGAGCTTTATTCCGAAAGAAAACAACTTACAACTATAGATGCAAGTAAAGATATAGATACAATATATAAAAATCTTACGGGAGCAATAAAGTAAATGTCTATACACAGAAAATCGAAATATGAAGTAAATTTGATGAAACAAGCAGGGAATGTTGTTGCACTTGTACATGCTGCGATGAAAGATGCTGTAAAAGAAGGTATAACAACAAAGGAGCTTGATGAATTAGCATATAAAATAATAAAATCAAACAAAGCAGATCCGACTTTTTTAGGCTACAACGGATTTCCGGCTACAATATGCACATCGGTAAATGAACAGGTAGTTCACGGAATACCCTCAAAAGATGTCATATTAAAGAATGGAGACATAATAAGCATTGACGTAGGTGCAACATTAAAAGGATTTGTTGGTGACAGTGCTTGGACTTATCCTGTCGGAGAAATTTCAGACGATAAAAAAATGCTGTTAAAAGCTACGGAAGAAGCATTATTTAACGGTCTAAAATTTATGCGTACAAATGAAAAAATTGATAATGCGGCAGGTGCAATTGAAGATACTGCAAAGAAATACAACTTAGGTATTGTAAGGCAATACGGCGGACACGGTGTCGGACGTGTTATGCATGAAGACCCGTTTATGTTTAATTACAGGGTCAATTCTTCGTTAATATTACAAAGAGGAATGACAATAGCCGTAGAACCCATGTTAAATTTAGGAACGGACGAAGTTGAAGTATTAACTGACGAATGGACTGTTGTAACTAAGGATAAAAAAGCATCGGGACATTTTGAACATACTGTGCATGTAACGGATGACGGTGCTGAAATATTAACAAAGTTATTATAAAGGGAAAATAATGATAGAAATGAAAGTAATGGGTATCGCAATAGATACCGCAACAGGCTCACCAATAATAGTGTTAAATGATAAAGAAAACAGAAAAGCTCTTCCTATATGGATAGGTTCGGCAGAGGCAAGCGCCATAATAAGGAAAATTGAAAATATAAAAGTCGTAAGACCAATGACTCATGATTTAATCATAGATATTATTGAAAAAACAGGATACTCTGTAGAGCGGGTAGAAATAAATGATGTTGAAAAAGAAACCTATTTTTCAACAATATACTTAACAGACAACAACAATAACGAAGTGACGATTGATTCAAGGCCGTCAGACGCTATTGCAGTTGCAATAAGGGTAAATGCAACTATATATGTTTCGGCAAAAGTAATGTCTGA
>CANROV010000188.1 GCA_947632315.1 Candidatus Gastranaerophilales bacterium | reverse complement strand
TTTAGCAGATGTAGTATCGGAACAAACAACGGCTCTTATTCCTTTTACTTTGTTTGCAGTTATGCTCATGCCGATTCCTGAACCGCAAATTAATATTCCTCGCTGAAAATCACCGTTTGCCACCTTATTTGCTAGCTCTTTTGCTATAATCGGATAATCAACTGATTCTTGATTATAACATCCTATGTCTGTTACTTCGTATTGCTCCTCCTTTAGATATTCAATTATTTTGAGTTTTAAATTGTATCCGGCATGATCAGACCCTATAATTATTTTTTTGTCAAACATAAATTATAATTTCTCCGTTTTTATTTTTTGTATTTTTTACTTTCTCCACAACCCGCCGCCACTATATATTAATAAAATTTTATCATTCAAATATGGTATTAATAATTTCTGTTACAAAAATTAATCTAATATTTCAAATAATAGCATGTTTTTGTGCCAAAGGTTTTTTATATATATGAGGTAAGGTTTATTTATGACTCAAAATGTTTATTCAAATTTGAATAATTCGATACAAGGCACTCCGTTATATAACTATAACGGATTACCGCTCAGCACTCAAAATCAGGTGAAGCAAACAGCTGATAATAATTCTCAAAATCCTTATACCAGTCAAATATATAAATATCCGCAAAATTCATTATATAATCCGACATTGGCAATACCTGCAAACGGAGTAAATATTAATATAATAAATCCGACAGGATATACTCCTGCTCAATACAGTAATAATTTTTCAAGCACTAATCCGGTAACTAATACTTTGAGTCAACCACTTCCTTCAGCTCCCGGAGGTACAATAAACAATTTTGATTCTCCTATAGCAAGTTCGCCGATAAGTAACGATTACGATTATCAATCAGCACCTTCCAAGCAGAAAACAAAAAATATAGTAGAGTTGACAGATGACTATATAAAAACTTTGGAAAATTATTTAAGAAGTAATGACGCCGAGTTGAGGAAAACAGGTATAAAAGAATTAATAAAAAGATTTGAAGAAGATTCTTCAAGATATGATAATCCGGCATTAACGGCATTATTGAATATAGCACTTCAAGATAAAAAAGATGAAAACAGATTGTTGGCAATGGCACCCATAAGTTCAGGAAGCGCCCACGGCGATAAGAATACGGTTGATTTGTTAAAATTGCTTCAACAATCAGATAAAATGTATGGACAAGAAGCCAGAATGGCAAGTGATGCCTTATTAAAAACAACTCATAACAAAATAACCGTCCCTGATGATACTCCGAAAAAGGAAAAATAATCAAGAAGAAACGGCAGGAAAATATGACAATAGTATCTACAATCAAAGCAGTAACTCCAAAAGTGATAAATGCAGCTAAAAAATTTTCAGGAAAACCATTGGCTGTAACTTCAAAAATTTTAGGTGCCGCCGCAATTGCTTCTGTAGTTTATGACTCTCACGTTAACGGACGGGAAAAAGCAAATTATTGTGATGAAATTGATACAACTAGCAGAACTTTAAATCAATATAAACAATATATGTCATCTGATAAAAATAGTGCAAGTTTGAATAAATTGAAAAAAGTTTGGTATGATATTCAACAATCAATATCTTATTATAGTTTAGGCTCAAGAGTAAAAGGCTATACCTCAGGCGCAGGAAAGACTATTTTGGGTGAATTGCCAATATTGGCGCTCTCTGCAATAGCGTTGAAATTTAAAAAAATAGGAAAAGTTGCAGGTGTTCTTCTGGGATTAAACGGGATTAAAATGCTTTTATTTGATGTTATCGGTATCGGAAAAAAGAATACCTATAAAAGCTAAGTAAGACATATAATAAAATAATAAATAATAGTTCTACCGGCTAATATTAAATTAGCCACTTGGTTAATTACTATAATAATTTTATTGTTTTAATATATAAACATTAGATAAATGAACAGCATTTTATTATAGTATCAGAGAGGCAGGTTTGGTAGTGACAGAAACTATACAAAAAAAAGAAACGGTAAGTGTTGTTATTATTGAAGATTATAAACTTACTCGAGTTGGATTAAAATCTACATTAAATGAATATGAACATATTAATGTTGTTGGTGAAGCTGAGGACGCAAATGAGGGTATAAAATTAATAGAAAAACTAAATCCCGATGTTGTCCTTATGGATTTGGGACTGCCCGGCATGAACGGATTAGAAGCAACATTAAAAGTAAAAGAAAAAAATCGAGGTACAAAAGTAATCATATTAACTTCACATGAAAGAGGAGAAGAAGTAATTGCAGCGTTGGGCGCAGGTGCTAATGCATATTGTTTAAAAGATATTACGCCTGAAACATTGTCTGAAGTGATAAAAAATGTAGCTGATGGTGCTTGCTGGGTTGATCCTGCCGTTTCTTCGGTAGCTTTAAATTTCTTCCCCAAACCTGAAAATATTACATTGTTACAGACAACTGAAGTTCAAGACGCAAGAGCGCAACTCACGGAAAGAGAACTTGAAGTGTTAAGGCATTTGGTAAAAGGAAAGAGTAATACGGAAATAGCCAAAGAGCTTATAGTTAGTGTACATACAGCAAAAGCCCACGTTTGCAGTATTCTGCAAAAATTATGTGTGGATGACAGAGTTCAAGCAGCTGTAAAAGCAATAAAAGAAAATATAATATAGTCATACTTCCAACTTAATTTTATATAGAGGAGATTATAAATCAATCTCCTTTTTCCTTTTCTGTGTTAAACTGAAGAAAAGAAAAGGGAATACAATGCCGTTAATATCCGTTGTAATGAGTACATATAACAGGGCTGATATTTTAAAAGAGACACTTGTGTCTGTTTTAAATCAAACATTTGATGACTATGAATTTATAATTGTAAATGATGGTTCTGATGATAATACTAACGAGATTATAAACGGATATAAAGACAAGCGTATAAGATTAATAAATAATCGAAGAAATTTAGGATGTACGTTCAATTATCACTATATGCATAAGCTCTCAAGAGGTAAATATGTAGCTCATATAGATGATGATGATATATCATATCCGGATAGGCTGAAAAAACAGTATAATTATTTAGAAGCAAATGAACATATAGCACTAATAGGTACATATATAGAAACCTTCGGGTCTAATAAAAGACCGTCTTGGGTAATGTATAAAGAACCTGAAGAACTTGATTTTTTAATGAATATATATAATCCTATATGTCATTCGTCAATAATGTATAGAAAAGAATTTTTAGACAGTAATCAAATAAATTACGATTTTGAAAAAAAATGCTCTCAAGATTATGATTTATATAAGCAAATTATAATTAAAGGAGGAAAACTGGCTAATTTAGAAGAAATATTGGTAAAATATAAAATGCATCCGAACAGAATTACTGATGTGAAAGAAACAATGCAAATTCAAATTAAAAATGCGGATATTGTAAAAAAAGAATTATTAATGAGATTTTTAAATGAAAAAGAATATAATGAAGTTACGGAATTATTAACTGATTTTCCTTTTAATGAATATAAAATTGAAAACGTGGAAAAAGCGATAAATATAATAAAAGAACGAAATGGAATATATAGCGGTGAAGTTATAGAAAAAATAAAAAAGGATATAAAAAATAATAAATTTAAGTTTTAGTACTTTACAATAAGAAACTTTTTTATTAATATAGAATTACGCTTAAGGAGGAGTGCCGGAGCGGTTGATCGGAGCGGTCT
>CANROV010000187.1 GCA_947632315.1 Candidatus Gastranaerophilales bacterium | reverse complement strand
CCCCCCCAAGGCAAATATATGGTTTTTACTTTAATTCAAGAAAAAATCAAGCTAAAGTTTTACTTATCATTAAAGCCGTTTTAGTAGAAGCAAGACCGCCTTCAGAAGTTTCTTTCAACAATGGCGACATCAATTTTCCCGTTTGAACCATAGCGTCTATTACTTCATCAGGGGGTATTTTCGTTTCTATACCGCTCAATGAAAGTTCTGCGGATGTTATTGCGTGAACGGCTAAAAATGCATTCCTTTTTACACAAGGAATTTCAACAAGTCCTGCAACAGGGTCGCAAGTTAAACCTAACAGGTTTTTTAAAGCCAAAGCAGAAGCATTAATAATCTGTTCTTCATTTCCGCCCAGAATTTGAACGGCAGAGCCTGCACTCATGGCGCATGCCACTCCGCACTCTGCCTGACATCCTGCCACTGCTCCTGCCATCGCTACTTTTGATGATATTATATAACCTATTGTACCTGCCGTAATTAAAGCATTTATCTCATCTTCTTCAGACAAATTCATTTCTTCCGATAAAGCAACAATAACAGCAGGTACTATTCCGCATGAACCTGCCGTCGGGCAAGCAACAATTTTATTCATTCTTAAATTTTCTTCCATTGTCGCTAAAGCATATAATGTTATTTTTTCAAACAATTTACCAAACAATGCTTTATTTTTAGCGTACTTTTCCTTTAATTTACAGCAGTCATCCCCGCAAAGTCCGCTATATGATTTTTCTTTTGAATTTAATCCCCGTTTAATTGCAGATTTCATTGCTTCTATATTTTTTAATGTTTTTTTTCTGACCTCTTCAACCGTTGTTTCAAAATCAAAAGCTTCTTTTTCCTGCATTATTTCATATATCTTTTTATTTGTGCTTTTGTTAACAGCAATAAGTTTTTCAAATGTATTAACGGAATATTCCACTTTATCCCTCTAATTTCTTTATATATCTTACAAAATAGACGTCATCTATTGTTTTAACATCATAAATAAGGCTATCAGACACATTACCGTCTATACATATAGCCATAGAAGCGGTCTGACCTCTTGCATTTCTGTCGCAATCCAATGAAGCAATATTTATGTTTTCATTTTGTATAAGTGTTGATACTTTTGAAATCATGCCGGGTTTATCCTTATAAAACAAAAGAATAGTGTTATATTCGCCCGATATACGAGAAGCGAAATCATTTATTTTAACTATTTCAACATTTCCTGCTCCGACTGAATTTCCGGATATTATCATATTATTTTTGCCTTCAAAGCAAAAATCCACGGCATTTGGGTGTCTGTCTAAATCATTTAGATATATATACTTATAATCTATATTTTTTGCCAAATCGTTATCAAAAATATTTTTAATATTTTCGCTGTCTACGCTATAGCCCAAGAGTCCCGCCAGTAATGCTTTATCGGTTCCATGTCCTTTTCCCGTTGAAGCGAAAGAATTATATAACTTAAAAGTAACTTTTTGCGGAGTTTCATTATAAATATTTTCAGCTAACAGTCCCAATCTTACTGCACCTGCGGTATGAGAACTTGATGGGCCTGTCATTATTGGTGATATTACATCGAATAAAGAACGTTGTTTCATAGATTAATTATAAAGCTATAGGATATTTAAATCAAATTTTTATTAAATTTGAGATTTTGGGTCTGATTTTTTGTGTGAGGTTAGTGTGTGGGTGGAGGGAGGAGGGCTGGGAAGGCTGGTGATGGGAGGGATAGGGAGGGATAGTGGTGGAGAGGGGAAAAGCTTATGAGCCAAGAGAGGCTGAGGAAATTGAATTTTTCGTTTCAGCTTACCTCTTACACTCCAATCTCACCTATATATAGCAGGGCTGCCGCTCCCTCGGGTTCGCTTCATCCACCCCTGCGGAAAAACCGCTTCTTGGTTTTTCCTGTTCGCACACCCCCTGCAGCCTCGCTTTAAAACCTTCGGCTTTTCCGCTCGGCCGGGTTGTTGCGCCCTCGGGTTCGCTTCGCTCCACCCTGCGGAAAAACCGCAAAAAAAAGCTCTTTTTTCAAAGAGCGTTAACTAGGTTAGTTTTGGTAGATAGTTGTTCAGTTTAGACTGTTATGAGTCTTACACTTTCTCTAATACTCCTGAAAAATTTTTAATGCGCTTTTCAAAGCAAATTGTTACATTTCTTCATAGTTTTTCTAAAGTTTTTATTTGAATCTGCCGATATATCTTCAGGATGTATTTGAAAGGTGTTCAGCTATGTATTATAACCCTGTTTGGCCCGGTGCCTATAGTTTTAAAAATGAAATAAAATTGTTTACTCAATGGTTTAAAACCCAAATTGACATAATTTTAAATAAAATTGAAGAAACCGAAAAAAAACTCGGCTAAATTATTGCTAGTCTTTCTTTGCTGTTATATACTAAATTTATTAATCGTTCAATGGATATAACAGCAGTGATTTCGCAAATACTTACCGCCAGTGTTATCGGTCTTGATGTTTACAAAATTTTAGTGGAAGTCGATCTTAATAATTCACTTCCCTCCGTTTCTATAGTCGGTTTGCCTGATACTTCAATCAGCGAAGCAAAAGAACGTGTACGCTCGGCAATTAAAAATTCAGGCTATGAATTCCCGAATAAAAAAGTTGTTATTAACCTTGCTCCTGCCGATATAAAAAAAATAGGGAGCTATTACGATTTACCTATAGCCGTTGGTATACTCGCTAAAAGCGGTGTTATCCGTAAACAGGAATTTAAAGATACCGCCTTTGTCGGTGAATTGTCGCTGGATGGCTCTTTAAGAGCCGTTAACGGAGTTCTTCCCATTACTGTCGGGATGAAAAATCAGGGAGTAAAAGTTATTATTGTTCCCGAAGAAAACGCCAGAGAAGCAGCTATTGTTAAAGGTATTACCGTAATTGGCGCTAAACATTTAACGGATATCGTTAATCATTTTAATATTGATTCACCGGAGCATAAAAAATTAAATCCTGCTATTATAGATGTTTCTGAATTTATTAAAGAAGAAAATAATTCTCACGAAAACTTCGATTTTAAAGACGTTAAAGGGCAATTAAAAGCGAAAAAAGCTATGGAAATTGCTGCCGCAGGCGCTCATAATATTCTTATGTCAGGCCCGCCCGGTTCCGGAAAAACGCTTCTGGCAAAATGTTTTCCTTCAATTCTTCCGCCTTTAACATTTGATGAATCAATTGAACTTACTAAAATATACAGTATTTCAGGTTTGATTAATCCCGATAAACCTTTAATTACAAAAAGGCCGTTCAGAAGTGTTCATCATACTGCTTCTGCTGTAGGCATTATAGGGGGTGGTACCACTCCAAAACCCGGGGAAATTACCTTATCACATAGAGGTGTCTTATTTCTTGATGAGTTCATTGAATTTCCGCGCTCCGTGCTTGAAGTTCTCCGCCAGCCTCTTGAAGACGGTAAAATTGTTATAGCAAGAGCAAAAATGCGATTAGAATTTCCGTCAGATTTTATTCTGCTTGCAGCTATGAACCCTTGTCCGTGCGGTTATTTGGGTGATAGCGAAAAAAAATGCACCTGTAATGAATTTCAAATAAAACAATATCGTTCTAAACTATCCGGCCCATTATTAGACAGAATTGATATTGTTATTGATGTTCCAAGGCTTAAAATTGATGAATTAATTAATAAATCAAATATTGAGAATGAATCTTCTGCTCAAATACGTGAAAGAGTCATTAAAGCAAGAAACAT
>CANROV010000186.1 GCA_947632315.1 Candidatus Gastranaerophilales bacterium | reverse complement strand
AAACGATAAGAGCTACATCAACTTCTTAAATCAAACTTGTTAGCTTGAGCAACTACCGCCCTGGTATTTTTATTGTAACTCTTTATATACTTTATTTCAATTCTCTTGTTTTAAAATAAAATTCAAACCATTATTATTTAAATAACTATTATCAAATTTGACTTTATACATATTCAAAACTATTAGCCTAAATTTATGAATAGGTTATATGGTGCAAAGTTATTTGTCAATAATCATAATACTATTCAAAACCACAAGATTCAATCCAGTCACTGCCTTCATTTTTACAATGTCCAACTGATGATTAAAAATCACTAAATTCTCTTAATACAGCTTTCTGTTCACTTGTTGTATCATTATAAAAAACTTTTTCGGCGTATTTATCCTCTAATTTACTATCGTATTCAAAATTTACATATTCATTTACATAATTTTTATTATTTTCAATATATTTAAATAAATCGTTTTTTTGCTTAGTTATAACTTTATCAACATTTTCTTTTGTTATATATACAGCGAAATCTTCATCAACTTCTTTCTTAAACAACGTATTTAAAATCTTTTTATTAAAAGCAATACTATTTGAATGCATAACATCAACAAAATAAGCACCAATTGGTTTAATTGTATTTGAATTTACATAAGCCATATCATAATAAAATGGAACTATTTGGGCATACATTTTTTTTAACGTTTCCATATTTGCATAATATCCCTGTTTTTTTATATCTGCTAAATAAAGAACATTAACCGGTGGAATAAAATATACTGCATTTAAATTTTTTTCTTGAATTAAATTATATATTTTTTTCAGTGCTTCTATATTATCATATTCACAGGTTTGACTATAAGAATATCTTCTTTTTTTATATGCAGTATATACAAGAGGATTAGGATGAAAATTTTTAATTGTTTGTGAAGATGGAGATATCTCATTTCTTTTATTTTTTGTATTAAAATTTGTTATTATTTGCCTAATGGATTTTTTAGTAACATCTGCGGAAAAATATAATTTTATAAAATCAACTAATTGGTTATTAGGAAATCTCGGAATTGTATATTCTTTAAAACAAGATAAATATGTATTAAATTCAAGAGATATAATAATATTTTTTGTTTCCGGGTGCAACTTTAAATAATATTTTAACAAATTAAATTGCTCAAGAGGTGACCCTCCCAGAATATCAATTATAGCTATATTCCCATAATGTTTTTTAAAATAGTTAGTATTAATACAAAATTCACCGGATGAACCTGTTAAAAATAGATAATCATACTTGTTGTTTCTAGTTAAATTTAAACAAGTATATACGTAATCCCTTTCATCAATTATTTTTAAAATCCTATTCTGACCTATATTATTTTTTATTTGGAACGGATCTACTATTATATTTATTATTAATATAAAAACAGCTAACAATATAAATATAATTAAAAATATTATATTTTTATACTTATGCATAAAATAATACCTAGTTTATATAAAAATACACTATTATTATTAACTTAAAATAGAAAATAATAAAAGTCAATAAATTACAAGTATTACCTCTCACTTCCATTTTTTATTCTGATTTAATCACAAAATCTTAACATATTTTTGTTTAGCAAATTTTTTTTTCAGTTGTTTTATATAACAAAAGAAAGGAATTTTATGCAAATAAGCAGAATTTATTCCCCTATGTATAATATAAATTATCTTCCCTTAAAACGGGATAATGCTCAAAATACACCCTGTAAAATAGATTCAAATTATAGCAAATTTTTTAATGCATATCCTAATAATTACTATTTGAGTTTCGGGGAAAGGGTAAAAAAAGATTTACCCAGCTTTTTAGAAAGGAATAGCAATTATCTTCCGGAAAGATTTAAAATCTATACAGACTCATTAGATGATATACAAAAAAGCACAATGACCCCACTTGAAGCACTAAGAAACGCTTATGAACTGCTTGAAATTTGTGAATCGATACAAGACATAAAAGATGCTTACCCTGAAGAACCATTGTTTAAAAATCTAAGGAGTGTAAGTGAAACAAAAGCTCCAAAAGGGATTTTGCATGAAGCAAGAATTTTTGAAGACGACCTTAAAAAGGTGAACGAAGGTGTTCTAAATAATAAAGAAGATTTGACTGTTTATCTTATTAAAAAAATATTTTTAGAAGCTAAAACATTTGAGGAAATAAACGAAGATCTTGATAACGACATTAACCCTCTCTTTAAGAAAAAAGATAAAAATTATATTTATCACAATACCCTAAATTCATTAAACATTATGTTTCCAAGGTCAGAATTTTTAAATTCGCTGAGATATACAAGAGAAAATTATTCAGATGAAATAGGAAAAATTTTATCAGATAAATGGAATAATCTTACTGATGGAGAAAAACAAGAAAGAATACAAAAAATAATTGATGGAAAAAACAACATTTCAGATGAAAAAAAAGAAGAATTAAAAAAATTAAAATCATCATTGATGATAAAAAGATGGCAATCTCTTAACCCCAATGAAAAAGTTGCATACATTGAGAAAA
Source organism: Candidatus Gastranaerophilales bacterium (assembly GCA_947632315.1). Taxonomy (GTDB): domain Bacteria; phylum Cyanobacteriota; class Vampirovibrionia; order Gastranaerophilales; family Gastranaerophilaceae; genus Avigastranaerophilus. The sequence continues at coordinate 1,212 of CANROV010000186.1, read as the reverse complement.
TGCAGACCGGGAATAAAATCCAGAGACTTGCTATGATAGATGCCTGGAATAAAAGCCCTGAACTAAGAGAGAAATTATCTGAATACTTAATCAATAACAACTATTACAATCCGCAAAACATTATATACAGAGATCAACCATTTTCAGAGGCAATGTCAAAAATAATGTTAGCTTTCTGGGCCGAAAATAAAAGTCTTTCAACAGAATTTGGAAAAATTCTTACTAATTCATATGAAAAATTAAAATCACTTGAAGGGAAAAGTGAATACAATACATTAGAAGCTGAAATTTTACAAAAACAAAAAGAAATTAAAACGAATTACAAAGAAAAAAGGATAAAAGACAAAAAAACACAAGCAAAAGCAAATTCTAAAAAGCCTACCGAGTTTACGAGCAAAGACAATTCAGACAATTCAATAAATGAATATTGTGTGAATAAAAGAGAGGAATTTATTAAAAAATTAAAAGATAAATATGATTTTTTACCTGAAGATTTTTGCAATAAAATTACAGATATGTATGTAAAAAAAATGAGTTCTTCAAAAAATCTCGTGGAATTCACCCCATCTATCGAATCAGAAATTAATGAATTATATAAAGATTTACCCAATGAATATAATTCGCTAATTGCTGCTATGTACGATACTGTGAATTTTCTTTCAACAAATAATTATCAATATCTTGTAATAAGGAATAATATATTTGTAAATAGTACGGAAAAATTTTTCAATGAGGCTTTCTCAGCATTTAAAGAAGTTCAATTAATGATGAATCCACAAGCACAATACAAATTCAACGATTTGTTCGAATTTTTTTATAAAAGGAACAAATCTCCGTTAAACAAAACTCAAAAAGCAATATTATATAAAACATTTACTCATGGTATTAAAAGTAATGAACAAGGTTTGAAATACAAAAAAGAAATAAAAGATAGATTAGATAATGTAACACAAATTGCCTCCATTATTTTGGATAGATCTCAAGATAGGTTAAGAAGAGTTCAGGTAGCATATGCGTTATTTGGCAAAATCGATTATCCTGAAGGTAGCGAAGAAATTATAACAAAAAACCTAGCACAATTGTAGACTCCAACATTTTGAAATACATGATTAACCATTTACAATAAAACTAAAAAAGGAGGAGGTGGGATTCGAACCCACGGTACGCTCGCACGTACGACGGTTTTCAAGACCGCTCCGATCAACCGCTCCG
>CANROV010000185.1 GCA_947632315.1 Candidatus Gastranaerophilales bacterium | reverse complement strand
TCCAAGCATCATCATCATAATAATAATGATTATATTCACCTAGTTCTAAAGGCGCTAAAACACCATCAACATCAAAAACAGCAAGTTTTATTTTTGAAGCTCTGTTTTTAATTTCTATGTCATACATCATGCTACACCCGCTTTTAAAAGATCATGAATATGTATAATGCCTATAGGTTCATTATTTTCATCGCAAACCGCCAAAGATGTTATAGAGTATTTTTCCATAAACGCAAGTGCCTTAGAAGCCATATCCTCAGCAGATATCGTTTTCGGATTTTTCGTCATAACCGTTTTATTCTTTAAAATCGATACATCAGGATATCTTAGAAGTATTCTTCTTATATCTCCGTCGGTAATAAGCCCCGTTAATTTATTCTCAGAATTTACAATTAAAGCACATCCTAATTTTTTCTTAGAAATTAAATCTACTGTTTCAATAAAGGTATCATCTTCATGAGCAATAGGAAGCAGATTTTTATCTTTTAGCATTAAGTCTTTTACAACATACAAAATACCTTTGCCCAAAGTTCCCGAAGGATGATATAGCAAGAAATCTTCGGTAGAAAATCCTCTTTTTTTCAGCAAACATACAGCTAAAGCATCTCCCATAGCCAAAGTGGCGGTTGTACTGGCTGTAGGTGCTTTTCCTAACGGGCATGCTTCTTTTTCCACCGAAATATCAAAATATATATCAGAACACTTTCCCAATGTTGAATTTTTATTTCCCGCAAATACTATCAACGGCACTTCAAACCGTTTTATTAACGGAATAAGATTTAATAACTCAGTTGTTTCTCCGCTGTTTGAAATAGCAATAACAACATCTTCCCTTGTAATTATACCCGAATCGCCGTGAGTACTTTCAGCAGGATGCAGGAAATAAGCAGGAGTACCCGTTGAAGAAAGTGTTGCAGCTATTTTTCTGCCTATCAAGCCTGATTTCCCCATGCCCGTAACAATGACTCTTCCTTTTGAAGACATAATCACTGATAATGCTTCCTCAAGATTTGAATTTATACGTTCTTTTAATTTTAAAATAGAATCAGCCTCGATTTTAAAAACTTCAAGCGCCAAATCTTTCATTGTTGCATTTTGTATAATTTCCACTATTAAACCTTCCGTTAACTTATATTATAAATTATACAATATATAAAATTTTAGTGTAAACTTATTATAACAAAGAAAATTTTGCGTGTTCAAACACTACAAACCAAATATCTGATTATGAATAACAAAAACATATTAAAAAAAATAAATATAAATATATTAACATGTATACTTTTTGCAAATATATTTGCTTACTTCATTTCAAATGCGGATAAAAGCAAATATATTTCAATAAATTCTTTTTTTAGCGGTTTAATATTCTTTCTGTTTTGCTATCTCTTTGAAAAAAAATCATTTAAAAATTTAAAATTTATTAAAAAAGAAGCTGAAAATACAAACTATCCGTTAGCTATAGGTTTATTTTTAATCAGTATTTTTATTATTATATTTATATGCGTAATTATATTGGGAATAAATAATCAGGAAGCATTAAATTCTGTTTCTTTAGTCACATTCTTCATCAGTATAATGTCAATGCTTTCTTCTTCTTTTATACTAATAATATTTACTTGGTTTATAATGCCGGCATTCATAATACCCGTATTAAAAGAACCTGTAAATAAAAAGAAAAGAAATTATAAATTACTTAAATGGTTGTTTATTTTATTTTTAATATTTTATATATATAAAGGAAGTGAATTTTTATTAAGAAATAACAATATTGAAAATCAATACAGCTATAAAGCAGGGAAAATACAAGTTGAATCTTCAAGGAAATTCTTAAAAGCATATAATATCAGCAGAAATGCCGAAGAAAAAATTAAAAATCAAAAATTTACACCATTCTTATATACAACAGAATCATTTCCATATAGAAACTATAATTCAGCAAAAGAATTTTGCGAATCATTAAATGCCAGAATTCCGAATGCCACTGAAACATTTCACATAGCCTTTAATAAAGGTGATATTTGGGGAGAAAAATATTATTGGACAAGTGATTTTGACGGCAGAATACCTGTTGTGCTGAATTTTAATAACATGACATATATAATAACCGATTATAAAAAAGATACAATACCTTTATTATATTGTGTTACAGACATCAAAGATCCTAACCAAAAAGTCATTTATAAAAATAAAAAAATTGAAAATGCCAATATATTAAAAAATTTATTGAAACAAAATAAAAAGAATGATTCTATGGATTTAATTTTAGGCAATAAAACGAAACAGGAAAAGACAGATTCTTATATAGATTCAGAAACAACCGAGCAAGATAAAATTGAAGTCTACGAGGAAAAAATAGACCGAGAAAAGAAACATGTTAATTTTAATGTAAAAATTGTTAATTCATTAATATTTAATCAGCTGAAAAGCCAAGGATATAATTATGATGAAAATGACACAATAGACAATATATATGAAACAAATGAAACCAAACTCACCCAAAAAATGAATAGAGATTCATCAGGGAAACATATAAGATTGTGTTATTTTCCCTACACTGATTACAACGGATTAAATATATATAATGAAACAGAGATATGGCGTCAAAGTTTTTGTTCACCCTCATTTGAATTAACAGAAATACAAGCGGTACCAAAAACCAGATATGAAAAAGATTCATATTGCTGGGGAAAAGAAGGCAGAATTCCTAACATTCCCGAACTTATAGGTATATTAAAAAGCCAAAGAAAATCAGATATAGGTGTAAGATATTGGACTAACAACGAAATAACGGAAGGAATATCAGGGAAAAAAATACCAATAAAAATATATTATAAAGATTCCAGATTCATTACCGTAGAACCTGCGAAAGAATCCACAACAGAAACAGCATTAACATACTGTATAAGAAATAGTGAAGAACACTCAAGTATCATAACAAATTATAAATCAAGATTTTTTAATGAAAACGGAAAATACTATGCACACGATAAATGTCCAAACTGCACATATTATGAATTACCGGATACAATATTAATGCATTAACTGATAAATGGAGAAATAAAGAAATGTTTGAACTTAACCTTGATATTGAAGAACTGAAAAAAAGAACCGATAAAGATTATTTAATAAGAAAACCAATGCTTGGAGTTGATGCGGAAGAATACAAAAATTTAGAATCAGGAGATAAAGAAGCATTAAAGCATTTGGTAAAGGCTGCGGAATATGCAAATATAATCTATATGAAGCAGGATAATGAATTAAATCTTCCATTTTTAGAATTTTTAAATAAAGAAATTGAAAAAGGGAATCAGCAGGCAGAATTAACAAAAATATTATTTAACGCACAATTAGGAATTATAGGTATAGATTCAGAATCAAAAAAAGTAATTTTATTAAAAGGTGCGGAAGAAAAAGACGGAAAAGCTTTTTATCCTTCTGATTTAGAGAAAGATGAATTTCACCGGATTTTAAAAACAATGATAAAATCAGGCGAAATTAATGAAGTAAAGAATATATTAAATCAAAGAACAATAGTAAAGCGAAATGGCACAAAGTTAAAAGCCGTAGACTATACGGAAGCATTCAAAGAGGAATTTAATAAAATAGCCAATGAACTTGAGCAAGCAGCAAAGACATCAGTAAATAAAGATTTTAATGAATATTTGATACTGCAGGCAAAAGCATTAAGAGAAAATAATCCGATGTCAGATGCTCAAGCCGATAAGAAATGGGCGCAGCTACAGGATA
>CANROV010000184.1 GCA_947632315.1 Candidatus Gastranaerophilales bacterium | reverse complement strand
ATGAATGAAAATACATGAATATCAAGCAAAAAAATTATTTAAAGATTACGGAATATCTGTTCCTGAATCTGTTTTATGTGAAAAAAAAGAAGATATAAGTTCTTTAATAAAAAATTTTAAAGTTCCATGTGTTATAAAAGCACAGGTGCATTCAGGTGCAAGAGGTAAAGCCGGCGGAGTTAAAATTGCTTCTGACCTTCATAGCGCCATTAATATTGCTGAAAATATTCTTGGTATGGAATTAATTTCCAAACAGGCGGGCGCTAAAAAAGTTAATAAAATCCTTATTGAAGAAGCTGTTGATATTAATAAAGAATTATATTTAAGTTTAACTTTTGACCGCAAAAATGAAAAAATCGTTTTGATTTTATCCAATGAAGGCGGTATGGATATTGAAGAAACGGCAAATAAGTCACCCGAAAAAATTTATACTCAAATATTAGATAATAACTTTAATGTTATTGAAACGGTTAAAAAACTCGGATTTCATGAAAGTATAAATACTAAAATAGTTAATATCATCAAAAATCTTTATACACTTGCAATAGAAAAAGATGCTCTGCTTGTTGAAATAAATCCTTTAGTTATTACAAAACAGGATGACGTTATTGCTCTTGACGCTAAAATAAATTTTGATGATAATGCACTGTTCAGACATGAAGATATTCTTTTGTTAAAAGATGAAAAAGAAGAAAATCCTTACGAACTTCAAGCTCAAAAAGACGGATTAAATTATATTAAATTGGATGGTACTATAGGTTGTATGGTAAATGGTGCAGGACTTGCTATGGCAACGATGGATGTAATCCGCTTGGCAGGAAAAAATGCTGCAAATTTCCTTGATGTCGGAGGCGGTGCCAGCAGTGAAAAAATTGAAAAAGCTTTTAAACTTTTAATATCCGATAAAAATCTTGAAGCGGTCTTTATAAACATATTCGGAGGAATTTTACGCTGTGACTTCCTCGCTGAAGGGGTAAAAAATGCTATACAAAATTTGAATATTAATGTTCCCGTTGTTGTTAGAATGGAAGGAACTAATAAAGATTTAGGTGCTGATATACTTAATCATTCGGGATTAAAATTTACTGTTGTTAATAACTTAAATGAAGCTATAGAGGTAATTAAAAAAATATAATGGCTATTTATATAAATAAAGATACAAAATTAATTGTACAGGGAATTACGGGAAAAGAAGGTTCATTCCACGCTAAAAGCTGTCAGGAATATGGTACAAAACTGGCAGGCGGTGTTACTCCCAAAAAAGGAGGAGAAAAAATACTTGGTGTTAATGTCTATAACACTGTTAAAGAAGCAGCAGCTGAAGTTAATCCTGACGCAACTATGATATTTGTTCCTGCAAAATTTGCTTCGGGTGCAATAATAGAAGCTGCTGAAGCAGGAATAAAACTTATTGTTTGTATAACAGAAGGCATTCCCGTATATGATATGATGAAAGCAAAGGACGCCGTAAAACAAAACGGAGCAAGGCTTATTGGCCCAAACTGCCCCGGTTTAATTGTGCCTGATGAATGTAAAATAGGTATAATGCCTTCTAATATTCATAAAAAAGGGAATGTCGGGGTTGTTTCAAGAAGCGGAACACTTACTTATGAAGCAGTTTATCAGTTAACTCAATTGGGAATAGGTCAGTCTGCCTGTATTGGTATTGGCGGTGACCCTATTATAGGTACAAATTTTATAGATGTTCTTGAAGCATTCCAAAATGATGTTGAAACTGAAGCGATATGTATGATTGGTGAAATCGGCGGATGTATGGAAGAAGATGCCGCTGAATTTATAAAAACAAATGTTACAAAACCTGTTGTCAGCTTTATTGCAGGATTAAGCGCTCCGGAAGGTAAAAGAATGGGCCACGCAGGAGCAATCGTATCAGGAGGAAAAGGTACTGCACAAAGTAAAATGAATGCTCTTTCAAAAGCAGGTGTTATTGTTTGTAAAAACCCCGCTGAACTTGGAATTAATATAAAAAACATGTTAAAGGAATGTAATCATGAAATATAAAAGTTGTAAACATATTGAACACGGTATAAATTTTTATTACAACGGAATACGGTTTTGTAATACTTTATGGCACGGACACAATCCCATTGAATATACCGATAATATCTATGAAAATATCATTAATACAAGAAATAAATATATTAACGATAATAAAAATGGTAAACTTTTAGATTGCTGTTCTAATTGCAGATATTTAGAGGAAAAAGATTGGGATGAAGAAATAGCAGGGGGGGGGGGAAGAAAGAAAAATTTCTTTCCTTACCGTTTATCATTGGCTTCATTGTAATTGCAGATGTTTTTATTGCTCTAACAGGGCAGATACTAAGCTTGCTTTAACAAATGAAATTCAAAATAACAAAAAAATAGAATTGTATCCTTTAATGAAAAAATTTCATAAAGAAAAATTATTTTCTAAGAATTTGAATGTTGATTTTATCGGTGGAGAACCTACTTTACTTAAAGAATTTCCTGACCTCGTTAATTTGTTTATAAAGTATAATGCAAAAATGGGAATCCCTACTAATGCTATTATTTATAATAAAATAATTAATAAAGCTATTAACAGTAATATTAATTCTAATACAACTATATCTATTGATTCGGGTAAACGTGAAACATACAAACAAATTAAAAATGTTGATGAGTTTGATAATGTTGTTTTTAATATTCAAAAATATTTAAAAAATTCTAAACACAGAAAAGAAAATATATTTATAAAATATATTCTTTTAAATAAAATTAATGATAATTATGATGAAATAAATGCTTGGTTTGATTTGTGCGAAAAAATCGGAGTTCGAACAATTTTTCCGAGTATTGAATTTTGCCATTCCGCTGGAATTAATTCAGATAAAATCATTAATCCCAATATAGTTGAAAAATATCTGTATATTAAAGAAAAATCAAAAGAAAAAGGTTTTGTTTTAAAAACATATAATTATATTGATGACTTAGTTCAAACCGGAGGTTATAATCTTAATAAAATTTCAGTAAAACCAAAAGATTCATATGACATTTAATTATAAAATATAAAAATTTTGTTACAAATACCTGAACTATTTATATATTTTTAGCAAAAAAAATTTTATACCGTGTTTTAAAATATTGTTAAATTTTAAGGAGAAAGGTATTTCGAGTAAATGCGTTGCAGGGAAGTTAACAGAGCAGAGTTTAAAAATAATATTAAATTAAAAAAAGAATCCAATATTACTAATTCAAAAATTCAAACTTTAAAAGATGAAAAAACTTTATTAAATAGTTTCGCTGTTTGTTCAAACAGCATTTTTTTTGCGGGTATGAATTTAAAAAAATCCGCACCGGTTTCGTTTAAAGGTGAAATAGTTAAAGTTATTCCTGATGATTGGCGTTTCTGTTACTAATAATGGCGGTGTAGATATTGATAAACCTTATGACTATAATTTCTACCAGCCGAATCCTGAAATAATACGGGATTATGTTGTTAGTAATCCGGGTACTATTTTGACTTATAATCAATCACAAATAAATTTCCATAGTATGTATGGTTATCCGACCTCTAAAACAACTTCATTAATTGGTTGGTTATATGCGGATTATGATGGTAATTTAACGCTTTATAATAAAAATGATTTTCCGAATATTAAAATAAAAAATTCAGTTCAATGCGTAAGTTCGGCTTTATTAGATTCTGATAGAGCATGTGAAGCTGCGGATTTGATTTCTAAATATAAACCTGTTATTAGTGATGATAAATTACGAAATCG
>CANROV010000183.1 GCA_947632315.1 Candidatus Gastranaerophilales bacterium | reverse complement strand
AAACCCCATGGCAGACACCTCTTTATAAAACACTGGGGTCCATTGTATCACACAGGAGAAAAATATGCTAGAATTTCAGCTCAAAAATACGATTGCGTGACTGTTCTTAAGGGGCATAATACGATTGTTACGGACGGAGATAAAATATATTATAATACATCCGGTAATAGTGCCTTAGCTAAAGCAGGCAGCGGAGATGTTCTGACCGGTATTGCTGCTGGTTTTATGGCACAAGAACTTTCTCCTCTTGATTCCGCATTATGCTCCGTATTTATACACGGTTTATCTGGTGATATTGCATCGTATGATTTAACAGAGTATTGTGTTTTAGCTTCAAATGTAATTGATTATATACCTGTTGCAATAAGTGAAATATTATCCAATGAAGAGGAACTGTTATGAGTCAGGATAAAATTGTTGAACTTCAACATAAATTAAAAGATAATCCCGATAATTTGCAATTAATTGAAGAACTAGCAATTGAATATTCTAATACTGGTGAAAATGAGGAAGCATTAAAAAAATTTTTATATTTAAAAGATGCTGACCCTGAAAATCCTGAAGTCTTTTATAATATTGGTATAATTCTTGAAAAGTTGAAATATAACGATGAATCCGTAAAAGCCTACGAAAAGGCATTGGAACTGGCTCCTGAAGATTCTGATATTATCTTTAATTTAGCCAGTGTTTATATAAAAATTAAAAAATTTGAACCGGCAGAAAAGTTGTTTTTAAAAATTATTGAAAAGGACAGTAATGATGAAAATGCATATTTTCATCTCGGAGAAATTTATTCAAAAAGACTTGAACATGAAAAAGCAATAGAATATTTAAATAAGGCCTTAAATTTAGATTCCCAAGACGTATTTGCCAAGTTTTATTTGGCTTATGAATATTCAAAAATCGGTAAAATTGATGAAAGTATAAAATATTATAATGAAGTAATAAAACAGAATCCCGATTACAGCTGGGCGTATTATAATCTTGCATCAATATATCTTGAAAAAGGTGATGAAAATCAAGCGCTATTATATTTGGAAAAAACATTAAAAACGAATCCTTCTGATATAAAGTCTTTAAAATTAAGCGTGAAACTGTTATGTAAAAAGAAGAAATATGCTGCAGCGGAGCGAGTTGTACGTCAATGTTTGCATGATAATCCTGATGAGGCTGATTTATATTATTTATTGGCTAAAATATTTAAAAAACTTAATAACAAAATCAATTATATTAAATATTTAAAATACACACTAAAACAAGAGATGACATTTTCGGGTCATATAGATGAGTTAAAAAAAGAACTGAAAGAAGCCGAGAAAAAATAAGCCGTGCCACTACCTATCGTCAAATAAATATAAGGTTTTTTGTAAAATTATCTACTTTATAATCAAATACACCCACAGGCTACGTTTTAGTGCTGCTATGTTCCCATCCTGACACGGTTCAACGCTCTATGCCATACTTAATTATACTATCAACAATAAAAGTACAATCCGCCTTACAAATATATGCCTCACAGCAGGCTCTGCACCCCGCATTTATGGCGTTCGGGTCGAGAGATTCGCTAAGTCCCCGTGGAGCACGGCTTTTATTATTTTAAAATAAATATTATTATTTATCAATATTTTTATTTCTTTCATTTTATGCTAACATTGTTCTGTTATATTGAGGATGGAAAAGAAACATATTTAAATAATTTTATTTAAGGTTTATTTGTATGTCAAAGTTATTTTCATTAAAAAAGAATAAAAATCATGTTTCTGTTAATTTTTTATTTTTTAAGTTTAAATTTAAAATTAATCTAAAAAAATATATATCTCATCCTGTTGTTGTGATTCTTGGTACTTTTGGTATTGGTGATTATATTTTCTACAGACCTTTTTTTAAGTATTTTAAAAAATCTGAAAAATATAAAAATGCAACATTAATATATTTGTGCAGAGATATTTATATGGATTTCTCTGAAGCTTTTGATTCTGATATTTTCGATGAAATTATACCTTTAAGCTGGGAAACATTAAATAAAAATAATTACATAAATAAAATTGTAAAATTAATTAATTCTTATAATCCTGATGTTGTTTATTCCACAACTCCTATATATGCAAATAAAGAGGATTATACTTCAATTTACAATTTAGTCAAATTAATCAAAGCAAAAGAAAAGATTGCAGCTATAATTGGTGATTCTGATTATAAAGATAAAGTATTCAACAAGCTTATATATACTGATGATAAACGTTCACAATTATTTGAAGCTGACAGAGTAAAAAAAGAATTTGAAAGTATTCTTGAAATGTCGATTCCGTCTGAAAAAGATGAATTAACATATAATTTTGATAAGGAACAAAAATATATTACAATTACTGTTTCCGCAAGTGTTAAACTCAGAACTTTATCTGCGGTTAAATGGGCTGAAGTTGTTAATTATATAATTAATAATACTGATTCTAATACTAAAATTGTGTTTTTGGGTAAAAAATCAGAATTTAATTTTATTAGAAATGTAGTAGGACGTTTGGATTGCCCTGAAAGATGTATTAATCTTGCGGGGAAAATAAATATTTCATTAATTCCGCTTATATTAAAAAATAGTGAATTTTTGGTAAGTGTAGAAACCGGAACTGTTCATATCGCTCATGAAGTAGGATGTAAAACAATTTGTCTGGCAGGTAGCGTCGCTTATGGAAGATTTCATCCCTATAATGATAATATTATTAAATATGTTTATCCTGAAAAGTTTAATGAATATATTGAAAATATCAGACGCAATAACCTTGTTTATTCCCCCCCCCGCAGTATTTTAACGTAAATGAAATAAATACCGCTGATGTTATGAATATTCTAAAGGAATATATTAAGTAAATATCATCCTATTATCAATATCCTTCTTATTTATTCTTACAATACAATCACATAGTTAATAAAATATGGTATAATCTACATGTATATTTATGGAGGTAAAATGAAAAGTTCTAATCCTATATTAAGTGATAAAGTTCTTGAAAATACTTATTCTCTTACTGAAAGACCTATGACAGTTTCAGGAACTCTTAATAAATTATTGTTATTATCGTTAGTTATGATGGTGGGGGCGGGTGCTGTATTGTATCAATTCTCATTACATCACTATGATTTTGTTAATTTGTTAACAACAATAGGTATAATAACCGGTATTATAACGGCTTTGATTATATCTTTTGTACATAAAACAGCACCTTATCTTTCATTTATTTATGCATTTGCTGAAGGTTTATGCCTGTCAGGAATTTCTTGTTTCTTTGAAGCAAGCTTTCCCGGCATTGTTATTCAGGCTATTTCTTTGACCTTGTTAACCGTATTTGTTATGGCTATTCTATATAAATTACGTTTAATTCAAGCTACTGACAGATTTAAAAGTGTTATTTTTGTTGCTACTCTTACATTAGGTATTTTTTATTTGGCTGCATATATATTATCATTTTTTAATGTAACAATCCCTTATTTTGTAAGTAATTCAAATCTTTCAAAAGGAATTAATGTTTTAATAGCTTGTATTGCGGCATTAAATTTGATTATTGATTTTGATTTTATAGAAGAAGGTTCAAAAAAGATGCTCCCTTCTATTTATGAATGGTATGGCTCGTTTGGACTTTTAGTTACAATTGTTTGGCTTTATATTGAAATTTTAAGATTGCTTTCAAGATTTAGAGACAGATAATTTGTTTTAACTAATTAAATTAAATGAGCTGATAGTTAATTATCAGCTCATTTTTTATAATTCATTTTTGCAAGTTCCTGATTTTTTAAATTCAAT
>CANROV010000182.1 GCA_947632315.1 Candidatus Gastranaerophilales bacterium | reverse complement strand
ATATCTGCTCTATCAACAAGCAGTACTTCTTTTCCTGCTCTTGCGAGGGTAATTGCCGCACTGACTCCTGCCGGGCCTGCTCCTACTATTATTACTTCTACTTTATTATTTCCCATAAATATCCTATATTATTTTATATTTATTATACAATCAAGTATATATGTCTTTCAAGAAATATACATATTGTAAAATAAATTGATTCATTATTTAATATAAACTAGACTAAGATTATGAAACGACTATTATTTTTTCTTATAATATTTTTATTACACTTGCCTGTATATTCATTGGATGTTGTTTATCCGTCGAAGCATTATGCGGTAATTAATGCTCCGAGTACATTTATATTCGGCAATACTGAAGAAGGTTCAAATTTAACTATTAATTCAAAGCCTGTAAAATTGTATGATGAAGGGATATTTATAGATACAATTCCCTTAGAATATGGTATTAATACAGTTATAATAAAGTCAAACAAAGGCGGACAGTGTGACGAAGCAGTATATAAGATAGAAAGAAAAAAATATACTCCGTCATCGCAAGGGAAGCCTATAGAATTTATTCCGAAAACTCAAGGTAAGTATTTATATACAAAGACAATAAAAGACAATGCAACAATAAGAGAAAAGCCCTCAATGTCGTCAAAGAGAGCTGGGGATATTCAAAAGGGAATTATTCTATATTTATCAGGCAGGAAGGGAGATTTTTATAAAATAGAAGAAAACGGAGAATTTTGGATACATAAAAGTAATATTGAAGAACCTGTTGAACTGGGTGCAAGAATGCAGGCTTATGTTGAAAAAATCGAAAATTATTCTGACTCTTTATATGAATATACAAAAGTATATCTTTCGCACCCTGTTTTATACAAAGTAATGCAGAGTGGGAGAACATTAAATGTAATATTATACGGAACAAAATATAGAAATAATGAAAATATAACAGACAATGTCGAATTAACATATGAACTGTCATCTGACGTATTAGCGTATGAAGGATATTATGAAGATGGAAGATTTATATTCAAGCGTGCAAAGCTTCCTGAAACAGCAGATACAAATATGCCGTTAAAAGGTATAAAAATATTTATTGACGCAGGTCATGGCGGAAAAGAAACAGGAGCCGTCGGGCCAACGAGAGTAAAAGAAAAAGATATAAATCTTGCCATTGTAAAATATTTATACAATGAGTTAATTCAGCGTGGAGCCGATGTTTCTTATTCACGATATGAAGACATACAAACAGGATTATATGAGAGGGTAGCAAATGCAAAAAAGAACAACGCTTTAATTTCGTTAAGTATTCATTGTAACTCGCTTCCGAACGGAAAAAATCCATTAATATATCACGGTACTGAAACTCATTATTATAATGAGAATGCAAAAGTTTTGGCAGATATTATAAGAAAGAATTTATCTGCAGATTTAGGCTTAAAAGATAACGGAACGAAAAATTCCAGTTTTGCATTAACACGTTCAACAAATCCGATTTCTGTATTAATAGAGACAGCATATATGATAAATCCCGATGAATATTTGCTGTTAAAAAGGCCTGAATCTCAGGAACAAATAGCAAAATCAATAAGAAAAAGTCTTGAAGAATTCATAATTTTGATAAAGAATTGAAAAAATGCTATAATATTTTTTGAATGAGTATGGAGAAGTATATGACATTAATAGCAACGAAATATTTGAGTGATTTAATAGTGCAGGCGGAAAGCAAGAATAAAAACGAACCTGAATTCATTCAAGCTTTAAAAGAGGTTCTGTCAACATTAGAGCCTGTAATAAAAGAGCATGAAAGCGAATATAAAAGTTTAGCTTTATTAGAAAGGCTGATAGAACCTGAAAGAATAGTTTCATTCAGAGTTCCGTGGGTGGATGATAAAGGACAAGTTCAGGTAAACAGAGGTTTTAGAGTTCAATTTAACGGTTCAATAGGGCCATATAAAGGCGGATTAAGATTTCATCCTTCTGTCAATCAAAGTATAATGAAATTTTTGGCATTTGAACAAATATTTAAAAATGCTTTAACAGGTTTACCTATTGGAGGCGGAAAAGGCGGAAGTGATTTTAATCCTAAAGGTAAATCGGACATGGAAATAATGAAATTCTGCCAAAGCTTTATGAATGAACTGCAAAAACATATCGGGCAGGATGTTGATGTTCCTGCAGGTGATATCGGAGTTGGCGGAAGAGAAATCGGATATTTGTTCGGCCAATTCAGACGAATAAGAAATGCTTATGAAGCGGGAGTGTTGACGGGCAAAGGTCTTGAATACGGCGGTTCTTTGGCAAGAAAAGAAGCTACAGGGTATGGACTTATGTATTTTATGCGTGAAATGCTAAAAGCTTCCAACATCGGACTTGAAGGTAAAACTGTTATAATATCAGGTTCGGGTAATGTTGCAATTTATGCTTGTGAAAAAGCTCAGATGATGGGGGCTAAAGTTGTCGGCATGAGTGATTCATCAGGTTGTATTTATGATTCTGACGGCATAAAACTTGACGTTATAAAAGAAATAAAGGAAGTAAGAAGAGGCAGAATAAAAGAATATTTAGATGTTGTTCAAGGTGCTAAATACTTTGAAAATACATCAGGTACGCCTAGAATATATGAAATAAAAGCAGATATTGTGCTTCCTTGTGCAACTCAAAATGATATAAATATAGAAACGGCAAAATTGCTTGTTAATAACGGTGTAATTGCTGTCGGTGAGGGAGCAAATATGCCTTGTACCAATGAAGCGGTTGAATATTTAATACAAAATAATGTATTATTAGCACCGGGTAAAGCAGCTAATGCAGGCGGAGTTGCTACATCCGCTCTGGAAATGAGCCAAAATTCAATAAGAGATTTTTGGACTTTTGATGTTGTGGATAAAAAGCTTGAAGCTATAATGGTTAATATATTTAATCAATGCCAAAGAGAAGTTAATGAGTATAATCTGGGAATAAATTATTTAGCAGGGGCAAATATTGCAGCATTTAAGAAAATATCGAATGCTATGATTGCTCAAGGCATAATTTAAAAACATTTAATTTTTATATTAAAAAGCCCTCATTTTGAGGGCTTTTATTTATGCATTGTTATTGTTATTTAAAGTTTTATATACCTTTTTAACGTATGTATCAGGAACGGTTTGAGCTTTCGCTTTTTTCTTATGGAACGGCAATTTCAAATCAAACAGATAGTGAAGTCCGAATTGGAACCCAACACCCGTAATACCTGCATTTCTGAAATTAACTTGTCCGTATGCCGTTAATTTATCATTCCAAGTTTTTGTACCGCCTAAACCGTATTGAATATATCCGTGATCCATACGAACATTAGGAAATTCTACATTACCGCCTTTTCCGTCTACTTTATCATTAATAAAGTACATATAAGAAAGAGTGCCGTATAAACTCCAAGTTTTCTTGTTGAATATTAAGTTAGCACCGGGTGCAACATTAACACCGTTCATCATTGTTGAACTCATACTCATAATACCAAAATCGGTTCCCCAATTTTGCTGTCCGAATGCATTATATGAAGCAAATAAATTGGGCTGGAATATAAAATCTTTGAATGGATGATAATTATATGCTGTTTTAACGGCAGTACCTGCAAACCAGTTAGCTGTGTTATCCTGATAACCTGCTACATCCATATCATTTGTGTAGCCTCCGCCATAGGCTGTTACAGATGTTATGAAATCTTGATTTTTTATAAATGTACCCATAACACCAAGCTGTCCGCCGTTTTGCTGCATGCTTACTCCGCTGAAATGCTGATGACCCGCATTATATCCGATATATCCC
>CANROV010000181.1 GCA_947632315.1 Candidatus Gastranaerophilales bacterium | reverse complement strand
TCGTTTTAATGTGGCATGAGTTTGCTCTCTATCCCATTTACAGCCGTTCTCGCTTCTTAATATTTCTATTATTTCAATTAATCTTTCTAAATTAGGATAACTCATTATCTCACCATCTGGTCAACTGTCATGATTAAAATGCCCTTACCGCCCAGTTTTTTAAGCCTGTCTATACTGTCAAAAACCTCATCCGCATTAACAACAACGTGCATTACAACATTATTTTCATCACCTGCTAATGTCATTATAGTTGGTGATGATAACCCCGGTAAAAATGTTTTTATTTCATCCAGAGCATTTTTGGGTACATGAGCCATTAAATATTTCTTCTCTCTTGCGTCAATTACAGACTTTAACGCCCGCAAAAGAGTCTGTACTTTGTCTTTCTTATCATTATTCAAGTTTTTATTTGAAATAACTATTGCCGTAGATTCTAAAATTTTATCTATTATTCTTAGCTTATTAGACTTTAAAGTAGAGCCTGAAGATGTTATATCAACAACAACATCAGCCAAACCGAGTCTGGGAGTAATTTCGGTTGCACCTGATACTTCTATTATATTAGGATTTTTCCCCAATTTCTCAAAATATTCTCTGGCTATATTCGGAAAAGATGTTGCTATCTTTAAATTTTGAGGCAAATCATTTGAAGTTTTATAAACATCTTCCTCTTTAACGGCTACTACCATTTCACAATAACCAAAATCTAAATCCATTATTTTATCAACATCAGATTTTAATTCGGTTAAAATATCAAACCCCGTAAATCCTATATCTGCAATACCGTTTTCCACGAACATAGGTATATCTTGAGTCCTTATAAAAATTATTGAATATTTTTTATCTTTGGTAGTAACTTGCAGAGTCCTTTCATCTTTTGAAGGAAAAACAAGCCCGGCACAATCCAATAAATTATATATTTTTTCCGATAATCTTCCTTTGTTTGGTATTGCTATTTTTAACATTTCCATTCTTATATCCTCTAATCGTCAAATAAAACATCTTCATTTTCTTCTTTTTTTATTGTTATTACCAAATCACTGGAATTACAATAATTTCTTACGGGAGAATGAACATAATTATATTTTGAAATTTCATTTATTTTTCTTTTTAAATTCTTAGCTGTCTCTTGAGCAACATGAGCATTATAACCGACAATTTCTGATTTCTCAATCAAATTAGACCTTCCAACACAGTTTACATCATAACCGAGACTTTTAATTTGTTCTTTTAAGCTCATAGCTTCAATTTCTTTAGAACGTGAATACATAATACCAACAGTTATTTCATTTTCAGTAGTATTAACTTTTTTTCTATATATAAGCCGATTTATTGTTTGCTGTGTTTTTTCAGGGTCTAAAATCCAATAACTTATTATTCCTTTTTTATTAGGCGCACCCGGAAGCATTACAAACTCAACTTTATTCATATCTATTTCTCTTGCTACCGAAGCATATTGAGACATTTGATATAAGTTCAAATCAGTTCTTGTATATAAATTTGCTATTTTCAAAACTTCCGGAATTCGTTTTAGTGATTCAGGTGACTTTAATCTTTCAATCAAAGCTTTAATAAACTTTTGCTGACGCTGAACTCTGCCTATATCTCCTAAATGATCTTTTCTAAATCTTAAATATTCTTCTGCCTGTTTACCGCTTAAAACGTAATCACCTTTTTTAAAATCCACATGTAATTTTGCACTATAATCATTATAGTGCATATTTTGATCAACATGAATAGGCACACCGCCTATTGCATCAATAAGTTTTCTAACTCCCTCTGCATTAACAATAACATAATTGTGAATTTTTATTCCTAAAGTTTCTTCTATAGTTTTTTTGGTCAATTCAATTCCGCCAATAGCATAAGCAGCATTAATTTTTTGGATACCATGTTCATCTGCAATATATACTTTGCTGTCACGTGGAATAGAAATTGCATTAACACTTTTACCATTAATATCTACATTTACAATTATAATAGTATCAGAACGGACTCCTGAAAACGGAAGCGTATCAGGGCCATTTGAATCAACTCCTAATATCAAAATATTTTGATATTTGCTTAACATTTTAAAATTAAATTTTGAAGGTGATAAATCATTTTTACTGTTAGTTTGAGGTATTGAAACCTTATTTTGATTTGTTATACCATTGAATGCCGAGGATAATCCTTCAAAATTATCAAAAATATACATCGCCAGATATGTTATACCAGCTAATATTATTGTTATGAAGAATACACGAAAGAAAAATACTGATTTATTTTCATTATTATTTTCTTTATATTTTAAAAAAACACTATATTGTTCATCTTTATCTTTTAATTCTGACATATTTACTTTTCCTGTTACGTTATACAATTTTACTTCAAAAACTTGAAAAATAGTATATGCCAAAAGGGGGATTTCAAATAACAGAATAATTTGAATTATAAAAGTTGAACATAATATTTTTTTATGATTTTATAAGGTTATGGATAAAAATAAGATAATAAATAATGCTGAAACTAAAGTAAAAAAATACTTTGAGCGTGTTGATGAAATAAAAGAATATAATCAGGAAAAAGTATTAAAAGCATTTTGTGATAACAAAATAGGACTTGAACATTTTGCTTCGGTATCGGGATATGGCCATGATGATATGGGCAGAGAGGCATTAGATAAAGTATTTGCAGACGTTTTTAAAGCGGAAAAAGCTATTGCAAGAAATCATTTTGTATCAGGTACACATACTTTAGCGTGCTGTTTATTCGGGAATTTAAGATATGGGGAAAAACTTGTATCTGTTGCAGGTTCGCCTTATGATACAATGGAAGAAGTTATAGGAAAACGTGGAAACAAGCGTGCTTCTTTAATCGGACACGGTGTTCTATATGATGAAGTACCGTTGTTAAATGAAATGGATATAGATTTTGACGGAATTAACAGGAAAATCGATAAAACAGTAAACATGGTTTTAATCCAGCGTTCACGAGGTTATTCATTAAGAAAATCATTAAATATAGATACAATAAGAAAAATAATTGATATTGTAAAAAATAATAATCCAAACTGTATATGCTTTGTAGATAATTGTTACGGAGAATTTGTTGAAAAGCTTGAACCGTTAGAAGTCGGAGCAGATTTAATAGCAGGCTCGTTAATTAAAAATCCGGGAGGCGGAATAGTAGAAGCGGGGGGATATATTGCAGGTAAAGAAGAATATGTTGACCAATCTGCTTACAGATTAACGGCACCAGGTATCGGAAGTGAAGGTGGCGCTATGCTCAACCAGTTAAGATTAATATTTCAAGGTTTATTTATGGCGCCTTCAATTGTGTCTGAAGCTGTAAAAGGAGCAATATTAGCTTCACAAGTTTTTGAAGATATAGGTTTTATTTCCACGCCGAAGCCTGATGAAATAAGAACGGATATAATACAAACAATAAAGTTTGGAAAAGCAGAGCCGTTAATTGAGTTTTGTAAAACACTTCAAAGCCGCTCACCTATAGAATCATATTTAACGCCCGTACCGGATGAAGTACCGGGATATGATAATAAATTAATAATGGCAGGCGGGTCATTTATAGAAGGTTCAACAATAGAATTATCTGCAGACGGACCTGTTCGTCCTCCATATGCAGCTTATATGCAGGGCGGGTTAAATTATGCTCACGTAAAAATTGCTTTAAAGGGAATTATTGATAATATTTTAGATAAATAATTTATATATAGTAATTTTGTATTTGATTCATTTAAAATTCCTTTTTAAATAAAAAATAAATAAAAAAGCAATTTCAGCCACAACTGTTACGTATAGAAAATTTCTAACTTCAAC
>CANROV010000180.1 GCA_947632315.1 Candidatus Gastranaerophilales bacterium | reverse complement strand
CATTCAAATAAATCTGTTTTAAATTTTGCACATTATTTAGACGAAAATCACATCCCTGTATGGATTAGACACGTTGTTGTTCCCGATATTACCTATAATGAGGAATATTTAAAAGAATTGGGCAAATTTATCGGGACACTTAAAAATGTAAAAATGCTTGAAGTTTTGCCCTATCACGACATGGCAAAAGAAAAATATAGAAAACTCAATATCTCTTACGTGCTTGAAAATACACCGCCCGCAACAAAAGAACAAGCTGTAAAAGCTAAAGAAATTATCCTCTCGACTATAAACTCTTAACCGATACAAATAATTTTTATTTAAACAAATATTAAAGTATGTTTAATATGGATTGGTTTCACAGTTTAAATAAACCCTTTTTAGCACCGCCCGATTCGGTATTCATGCCTGTATGGACGATACTTTACATAATGATTATATTGTCTTTTATATTTTTTATAAAAGGCGGGATGAATGAGGATAAAAAACGCCCTCTTATTTTTTTCATAATTCAAATGTTATTAAACCTTTCGTGGATGCCTGTATTTTTCGGATTGAAAAGTATTTTAGGCGCATTGATTATTATCATATTTATGTGGATTTTCCTTGTTTTAACGATAATAACTTTCTTTAGACATTCAAAACTAGCTTCATTCTTACTTATTCCTTATTTATTATGGATAAGTTTTGCTTTTTACCTGAATTTAGGCTATTTTGTAATGAATTAATAATTTATTTTTCTTAAATATAATTTATAATTGTTGAAATTTAATAACTAATTAGTTATAATATATTTAGGAAATAAATAATGTGTAAAAAATATAAAATTAAATTTTGGCAAGATAATGATGGTTACAGTGAAACTCAAGATTATATATGGGAATTAAAGAAAAAAGCAGAAAAATCTAAAGATGCCAGAATCAAACTAAAAAAAATTACCGAATATATGGAAATGCTTGAAACTTATGGAACAATAATTGGCTTACCATATGTTGACCATATAGAAAATTGCGGGGTTGAACTATATGAATTACGTCCGATTGATGATAGATTTTTCTTCTTTTGCAAACAAAATAACATATATGTAATTTTAAATTATTATAAAAAGAAAAGTCAGAAAACACCAAAAAAAGAAATAGAAAAAGCTATAAGATTAATGAATGATTATATCGAAAGGAATTTATAACATGGAAAAAGAAAAAAGAATAAAACATAGTGATGATTGGGCAAAATTCAGAGATTCACTTGAAATTCCCGAAGCAGATATAATTGAAATTAAACTTAGAGTTGAGTTAATGGGCAAGTTATTAGAGATTAGAAAGGAACTTGGATTAACTCAAGCTGAATTTGCAAAAAAATGTAAGATTAAACAAGAATATTTAGCCCGTATTGAAAAATCTAAATCAGCACCTCAAATTGATACTTTACTTAAAATTCTTGTTCCCCTAGGCTACAAATTAGATATTGTACCTTTGCAATAAATATTTATAATGACTATATAGCTTTATATAAAAGAACATTTATGAAATATTTTTACCAAAAACTATACGTTCTAATATTTTTTTGTAAAATATAATTTTTTTATTAACTTCCTTCATATCGTTAATCAACATTTCATAACAATATTTATTGTCTTGACATCGATAAGTTTTTTGTATTTCTTGTGGGGAAAAATCATTATTAACAATTTTGCTTATTCTTCTTTTATACCATTCTCGATATCTTGCTTGCCATTTTGTTAAATGTGGTCTTATAGCTTCATTTAAAATTTTAGATGAAATTATAATTAATTCTTTTGTACTTTTTTCTTTTGCTTTATTTGCAGGAATTTCTTTTATAAGTTCTCTGGCAATTTTAAAAAACGAATACCAAGAATCATATATTTCTATTATAATATCATTATTTTCATCAATAGGAAGCCCTAATTTTCTTGTATTTAGTTCCACCCATAATTTATATGCTATTTGAGTAGTTTGATAATTAGGCTTGAACTTTATTTTTTGAGTGCCAATACCAAGTTCAAACTCATCAATATCAATTTCGTGTTGAAAAAATTTTTTATTATTCAAGTATTTATAAATAAAAAAAATAAATCCTATAATTAATAAAATTCCACACAGCCAAGAATTACAATAAAAATTAAGATTACAACTGTCTACAATAGATATTTTTAGTAATTCCATTTTTTCTACCTATTTTTTTGAAATTGAATCCTACTGTTATCAATTTTATCAAAATTATAACACTGCCTTTTATAAGCATCTTCAATCCAATTTACAATTGCATATTCCTCATTACTTTCAATGTGTTTTATAGAATCCCAATTACAAATTATTGCATAGCCGGATTTTATATTATCATCCAATCTTGGTGGAATTGTTGAAGAATAATATTTATTTTTTTGTAATGTTGAATTTTCTTCTGCATTATAATATGAAGGAAGTATTATTCCAATTAAACCAGAGAATCCTCCAGCTTTTTTTGTTAAACCAGCATATATTTCCCAATCAATATGTTTTCTTTTGTATGTTTCTGCCCCTATTATATAATAAAGTTAATATAATAAATACTTTATTAATAATACATAATCTATATAATTACTTATTTTTCATCAACTCCTGATACATTTTCATTAATTCGGCGACGGTTTCGGATTCTGTCAGCCAATGATATTTACCATTTTCATCTTTCTTTTTAAAGCCATAAGCTTCCATTACTGCTTTGTCGTTTTCTTGGTGTGCTTTTCTTAATTCAGGCGGCATTGTGAGTTCGTCATATAAATCAGCCAAAGAACAATCGGGATATAACGCTCTGGCGTCCAAAATTGCTTGTGCGGTGCGTTCTATTTTTGTTTTTTGTTCATCCGTCGAGTTACACCAAGGGAAATTATTGTAGACAATATCTTTTGAATATCTGTAATCACTTTTTAATCTACCGCAAACCACTCTCATCCAAGCCATGTGGACATTTGAAGTTAAAATCCCCAAGTGATATTTATCTGCATTTGGTATAATAATGGCAGCATTAGTTGCAATTGTATTATCGTCTAAAAATCCTATAGGAATATATTTTCTATTTTCTGACGATGTTGCAGGAACTATAATATATGATTTAGGACAATTAGTTTCCCTGAATAACCATGGCGTTGCTGCCAATTTTTGTCTGTCTTCAGCACCATTTAATCTATCTTTACGACAGGCTTCCACCCTTTTTAATATTTCAGGCATTTTTCTTAATTCATTTGGATTTATTCCAACAAGCCACAGACAATATCGGGGCTTATTATTTATAAATTCCATTGCTCCGGTTAGTTTTTTAATATATTTTTTGGCATTTGGTTCTTTTTTTATAAAATTTTCATAATCTTCATTTTCGATTATTAAATTTCCACCGTCAGCAGGTCTATTACCTGTAGTCATTTTGGGAACATTACATATTGGATTATTACAACTTTCAATAAAAATATCGGGGGCATTTAACAAATATGCATTTATGTTATCAACAAATTGCACTCTTTCGCCGGAAAATAATTTTCTTTTATTGTTATTTGGGGTACAACTAAAACCTACAATTACACAATGAACATGTGCTTTTGAATTTGATTCACTATCCCAGCGGAATGTTCTATGTGCAAAATCAATATGGATATTGAATTTTTCAAATAATGGTTTCCAAACACCGGCTACTTGTTCGCCTTGTGTTATAGAATTTGTTGAAACTAAAGCTGTTGATATGTTCTCCCCCCCCCCCGACATATAATCAGAAGCTTTATAAAACCATCCTGCAACATAATCAATTTTACCTGACGTTTTATATGGTTTTCCTTTTTCATTAACATAAATTGAAAGTATATCATTTTTTTGTTCTTTTGATTGCAATGAATATCCTACAAACGGCGGGT
>CANROV010000179.1 GCA_947632315.1 Candidatus Gastranaerophilales bacterium | reverse complement strand
TTTTTGTCATTCAAACTACATATATATATGCCGATAAAAACAATTATACAAGCAAAAAATTGTTTAATATTAAAAGTTTCACCAAGAAAAAACCATCCGAAAAATACTGCCGCAACAGGTAATAAAAATAAAAACGGAGAAAACTTACTTGCAGATAATGTACATATAGCAAAATTATATAATGCATACGCCGCTACAGTTAAAATTCCGAGGTATATAACCAAAAATATACTTGTATTTGGTACAATGCTAAATGAACCATGTGTTAATATATTTAATGCAATAAAGAAAATTGCACCACCGATAACGGAAATTCCTGCCAAGAAAAACGGAGGATATCTATCCATAAGGTATTTCGTAGTAATTACACAAGTATCTGTTAATATTATTGCTATTAACTCAAGGAAATTACCAAATAAAGGATTTGGCGCCGATTCGGATACATCAGATGATATACTCAACAATACTGAACCTAAAATTGATATAAATAAACCAAGATACACAATTTTAATGAATTTTTCTTTCAATATAATTCTTGCTGCAATAACCAAGATAACAGGTTCTAACGAGCTAACAACACCTGCTTGACCGGAAGTAGTATACTTTAGCGCCGATGTTTCAAATATGAAATACAAACAAGGTTCGCATAACATCATTAAAAGTATGAGTTTTATATCTCTTTTTTCAATTTTTATATTTTTATAAACCGTGAACATGAAAGGAATAAATAATAATGTCGAAATAATCATCCTAAATGCCATTAGCTGCGGTGAATTATAATACTCCATGCATATTTTAGTAGCCGTTAATGTTGTACCGTATAACAATACCGCTATGGTTATTGACAAATACGCAAATAATTCATTTTGATTTTTATATTTCGACAAAAAATCCTTCATTTCATAAAATACCCTCAATCCCAAATTTACAATAGTTTTATAATTCTATAAAAACATTGAAAAATCAAACAATATTAATAATTAATTAACAAAAATATATTAATTTTTTTATTGTTTTTTTAAGAAATATTTTGAAATTTTTATATTTTGTAATATAATGTAAATAAAGGTAATATTTTTTAATAAAGGGGTCGAAAAAAATGGCTGAAAACAGTGAACTACAACCGGAACAAGATTCACATCAAAAAATACTTGTAGCTGATGACGAGGCTAGTATAAGAAGAATTTTAGAAGCTCGCCTGAGCATGATTGGTTACGATATTATTACTGCAACAGACGGCGAAGAAGCAATTGCCGAATTTAATAAACATAATCCTGACTTAATAGTTTTAGATGTTATGATGCCTAAAATTGACGGTTATGGAGTTACAAGAGAAATAAGAAGAACTTCTGATGTTCCTATTATTATACTTACGGCATTGGGTGATGTTTCAGAAAGAATTACAGGACTTGAATTAGGTGCTGATGACTATGTTATTAAACCTTTCAGCCCAAAAGAACTTGAAGCAAGAGTTAAAGCTGTTTTAAGAAGAACTAATACAAAAGAAGTTTCTGCACCTACCAGCAAAATAGCTAAAAATGTTATTACTACAGGTAATATCAGAATTGATACCGCAAGAAGACAAGTATTCAGAAAAAATGAAAGAATCAGATTGACGGGTATGGAATTTAGTTTGCTTGAGTTACTTGTTAATAATTCAGGTCAAGCATATTCCAGAAATGAAATTTTACAGCACGTTTGGTCTTATCCGCCGGATCATAGAATTGATACAAGGGTGGTTGATGTTCATATATCAAGACTACGTTCTAAACTTGAAACGGATCCGGCTAACCCTGAATTAATCCTTACCGCAAGAGGTATTGGTTATATGTTTCAAAGAATTTCTTAATATATTATAAATTCAAAACAAAAACTCTCTCTAAAGAGAGTTTTTTGTTATACTAATTATGCTTTCAAAGAAATTTCAATTATACAAAAACATTAAGATATATCCTGCTCAAGGAGAAAAAATAAAATGGAAAAAACTGCGAGTGAAAAAAGAAAACAGTATTTTGCCGAAAATCCTGAAGTATATAACCAATATTTAGAAATAAAACAAGAAATTTCTCAAGGGGGGGGGGAGAATAACAATAACAAATTTGAGAATATAAAAAAATATGCAACAGAGCATACATCATTTTATAAAAACTTTTCATTAAATGATGTCTTTCCCATTATGACAAAAGTTGATTACATAAAAAACCGTAATTCAATACAAAGTAATGAAATATTTACTAAACCACTACACACTTCTTCAACCAGCGGTTCTACGGGAATCCCTTTTTCAGTAACACAAAATTACGAAAAACGTGCCAGAGTTATCGCTGAATTAAAAGTTTTCGGAGATTATGCAGACTATCCGTCCCATGAAAAAATGATTCAGACCCGTACATATCACGGAATTCAACTTGACAGAACTATTGATGAAAAAGAAAACATTTACCGTTATGATATATGCGATATGAGTGATAATGCAATTGAAAAATTAATTCAATACATGCAAGAATGGAAACCGAGAGCAATAATGGGTTATGCCTCAACAATTAATACAATTGCTGATTATATTTTAACAAATAAAAAACAAGTCCGTTTTGATGAACTTAAATCAATTATTGTCGGAGCTGAAGTCCTTAGCTATTCTGATACGGAAAGAATTACTCAAGTATTCGGCTGTCCAATATATGACAGATACGCAGATATGGAAATGGGAATTTTAGCACAACGAAAAGCCGGTGAAACTGATTTTATGCTCAATACTTCATCATACTATTTTGAATTTCTTAAATTAGATAAAGATGAACCTGTTAAAGAAGGAGAAACAGGAAGAATTGTTATTACGGATTTTTATAATCATTCTTTTCCTATGATTAGATATGATACCGGGGATTTGGGCAGTTATTGCTTAAATAACGGGAAAATAGAAATAAAAGAAATATTCGGAAGAAAATTAGACAGCATTTTTACTCCTGATGGATTAATGATAAATCCTCATACTATAACCAGAAAATTTAGAGAAGTTAAAAATATATTACAGTACCAATTCATTCAAAAGGATACTAACAAATATTTAATTAAAATTAACGCAAATGGTAAAGTTGATGAAAATGATATTTTACAAAAATTATACGATGTTATGGGAAATAAAGCTGTTATTCTTCTTGAATATACGGATGATATTCCGGTATCTAATTCTCAAAAACGCCGGGCAATTATAAATGAAATGAAAAAATAATCAGAATATTGATAATAAATATATCTGTAAAATTAAATTGTATATTTTATTGTTTTAAATACTCATCATAATTGTTTTTTAATTCATCATCCAAACGGTTCATTTCAGCTTCAACTTTACTGCACCATTCTTTTGTTTCTTCTTTTGAAATTTCCTGAGGTATATAGATAGGATTACCATACAAAGCAACTGTTTTACAAGGCCCTATCGGAACTTTAAATTTATCCCAAGTATTCAATTCAAAAAACAGCTTTGACTTAGAATACCAAGCTACAGGAATTATAGGCACACCCGTAATTTTAGCGATATTAATTATTCCGTCTTTAACTTTGCCCCTTGGCCCTCTTGGCCCATCCACCATTATAGCTGCCGAATTTCCTTCTTTTAATTTTTCAATCAACTCTAAAGATGCAGCAACACCTCTTCTGTTTGTTGAACCTCTTACTGATTTTATATTTAAACACTCTGCTGCTTTTGCAATTACTTCACCATCATTTGATGCACTTATTAATGCATAAAATTTTGATTTGTCTTCTATTCCATATGTTAAACATTGATGACAATGCCACATCGAAAATATTACAGGCTCTTTCGGATAATTAATATTTTTTATTTTCAGTAAATGCTGTTCAGTTAAGAAAAACCCTTTTAATAACTTTATCAAAAACCATAA
>CANROV010000178.1 GCA_947632315.1 Candidatus Gastranaerophilales bacterium | reverse complement strand
AAGGAGCGGAGTATGGAAAATAATCAATTTACTTGGGTGCCGTTTTTTAAAGAAGTACATGAAAAAATACATACTAATTATAATGCTAAACAATTAGCAATTATTGCAAACGAAATTTTCGGACATATAAAAGATATTGATGACAGTGGGAATGAGGTATCAATTCAAGAAATGTCCCCAATAAATTTTATTGGCTACTTTAATAGACGTTTAAAACTAAGAAATCGAGTTATATATTGCGAAAAATTGAAAGAAATAATGAATTTAATTTCAGATATTCCTAAAGATTTTGATGGAATTCCTGAGTTTAATAACACAAACTGCTTATGTATGCCTTTCAAAAAAGACCGAGCAAGTTATATAATCCAAGAGCAATGGGAAATATCAAAAGAAATATTAGAAAATCATATTAATATAGAATTGTTTGATAAAATTTTATCAAACGATCATCCATATATTGGACTTTCTTATTTATCAAGATTTTGTTTTATTGTAAAACCGGAAAAATATTATCCGTACGATAAACAAATGGCTATTAATTTAAATGCAAAAATGCCTGAGACATTTAAGGGTTACGAAGATTATTGTAAATTATTAAAAGATACTTACCCGAAAAAGACAAGTTATGAACTTTCTTATGAAGCATTTATAAAAAATAACAACAAATGGAATCAAAAAACATTAACAGATATAAGTAAGAAGGATATATTCATGAATAGTAACCAAGATAAGTTAAAAGATATAATTCCATTAAATCAAATATTATACGGACCTCCGGGGACAGGGAAAACATATAATACAATTATTGAAGCAATGAAAATAATTAATCCTTCTTGCATTCAATATGATAATGGTAATGTTAAAAATTATGATGAAGTAAAGAGAGAATTTAATAATTATAAACAAGAAGGGCAAATTGAATTTGTAACTTTTCACCAATCTTATTCTTATGAAGAATTTGTTGAAGGGATAAAACCTGATTTAAATGGTGATAATCTGGGATATAAACTTGAAAACGGAATATTTAAAAATATATGTGAACATGCAAAACCAATTGCAACAACAACAAAACATGCCCCAATAGATTTTTCTAATACCAAAGTTTTCAAAATGTCTTTAGGTAATACTTTAGAAAAAGAAGATGATATTTATGATTATTGTATTGAAAATAACGTTGTATCTTTGGGGTGGAAAGACACTGATTTTTCAAATTGTAAAACCAGCCAAGATTTCAAAAGTCTGGATAATTCTTGGGGTGCTACTGCGCTTGAACGATTTGTAAAGTGGATGGACATTGGTGATATTATTATAATTTCTAACGGAAATATGAATTTTAGAGCTATTGCACAAGTAAAAAGCGATTATTTTTATGATAACAACACTCCAATATCTCATACTCATTTCAGAAAAGTCGAATGGCTTTATAAAGGAGAAGATATTCATTATTCTAAAATCAATAATAAATTATTTTCTCAACAATCAATATACGGATATTTTTCGACCGCCAGAAAAGGTCAACCGGATTATAATCCTGACTTAAAAACCGATGAATTAAATAAAATAATAACCGGTGAAATAAATAAAGAAGTTTCTAAACCTCACATATTAATCATTGACGAAATCAACAGGGGTAATATTTCAAAAATTTTCGGAGAATTAATTACATTAATCGAAGAAGATAAAAGAGAAAATTTATCCGTAACACTTCCTTATTCTAAAGAAACTTTCAGTGTACCTAAAAACTTATACATTATAGGTACAATGAACACATCTGACCGTTCTATTGCTTCAATTGATATAGCTTTACGTCGTCGATTTAAATTCAAAGAAATGATGCCCAAAAAAGAATTGGTTGCAAATTTTGGAATCGGTTTTGATGAAATTTTTGAAAAATTAAATACAAATATTAAAATACTTTTAGACAGAGATCATCAAATCGGACACAGTTATTTTATAAAAACAAAATATGAGAATGCAGATATTAATGTTCTTAAAACAATTTGGTTCAGCGAAATTATGCCTTTGTTAAATGAATATTTTTACTGCGATTGGGAAAAATTGAAATTGATTATTCCGGGTTTTATAAATAAATCAAAAGTTCCTGATAATTTTCAAAATGAATGTGATGAATTTTTATACGAATTTAAAACATTTGATGAAGTTACAGATTTTGAAACCGTATTAAAACAAGAAAAATTTGAATAGGAATAATAATGGCAAAACCTGTTGTAATAAATGAATATTGCGAAAAAGCCATAAATGCATGTAATTTAGTTAAATTGCATAAATATTTGCAATGTCAAAAATTAGATAAAGCACTCAAGGTGACACCAACAGGAATAAAAGCTAAATCTTGGGTCGGAGTTATAAAATATAAAAATACTCATATTCAAATTCTGCCTAAATTGATTTCAGACATTGAATATGATGAAACTGCCGAAAATAAAGAAATTGTTAAATCGCAAATCCTTAAAAATTTGATTTATATGCTTTCTTACACAAAAAAATTAGATATAAGAACAAATGAATGTGCAAAATTATCAACCGCAAAAAATCCTTTTATTGAAATACTGATCAGAGAATATGCAAACTCTCTTTTTAATTGTTTGAAACGATTAACCCCTAAAAAATATGTCAGAGAAGAAGATAATCTGAATTATTTAAAAGGAAAAATTAAATTTAACGAAAATATTAAATATAATTGTACCAACCAGGCAAAATTTTATTGTGAATATGATGAGTTTTCCCAAAACAATATTTTAAATCAGTTGTTTTTATTTGTTTCAACTTGTTTGTACAATATTTCAAATGACAGTTATAATAAAAAAACGTTGAAATTTATAATGAACTATTATTCGGATATTAAATTGGTTCGTTTTGATAGATTTAAAGCAGAAAAGATAAAGTTATCCCGCAGCCAGGAGTTATTCAAAAAGCCGTTCAATTTAGCAAAAATGTTTGTTGAAAAAACAAGTGTTGATTTATCTAAAAACAAGTTTGAAAATATAACTTTAATTTGGGATATGAACAAATTATTTGAAGAATTTATTTTTGAGATAATGAATAAAAACAGAAATAAATTAAGTTGTACTTTATTTCCGCAAAGAGGAAGAAAATTACTTATAGGAGATACAAATAAAAAAAGAAATACATTTGTTGATATAATGATTGAAAAAGATAAAACCGATAAAATAGTTTTAGATACGAAATATAAAAAATTTGCAACATCTAATGACTTTTCCAATTCTGATGTTTATCAGGTTTGCACTTATTGTTTAATACATGGCGCTAAAAAGGCAATACTTC
This sequence comes from Candidatus Gastranaerophilales bacterium, assembly GCA_947632315.1. Lineage (GTDB taxonomy): Bacteria > Cyanobacteriota > Vampirovibrionia > Gastranaerophilales > Gastranaerophilaceae > Avigastranaerophilus. The sequence continues at coordinate 644 of CANROV010000178.1, read as the reverse complement.
TTTATCCTAAATATGATAAGGATTTTAATCTTGAGTACACTTTAAATACGGATGATGATAAGCAAAATTGTGAAATAAAATTTTGTACAATAGATTTAAAAAGCCAAGATTTAAAAAAAGAAGAATCTAAAATATTTAAAGAATTATGCGACATTATTGAATTTAAAAAAAATGAAAAGATAGGCAATAACAAATGAAAAGAAATAGGGAGTTATAAATACAAAATTTTTTAAATTTAACAAAATCCCTTTTTATAAAAATAAAAAACTATTGTAATTTTTTTTTTAGCATAGGATAATAAGTTTAGCTTTTTGGCTGGGTAGCTCAGCTGGCTAGAGCGTACGGCTCATACCCGTGAGGTCGAGAGTTCGAGTCTCTCCCCAGCTATTATAAATAAAGAGTTTCAGTTTTAAGAAACTCTTTTTTAATGCCTTTGTTGCATTTTGTTGCAAATAAAAATTTAATTTCTGATATGATTTCATTTTCTTAATTTATTCTTTTTGTTTTATATTACTACATCATTTAAGGCATTTGCCCCTATTTCGTATAATTCGGGCATTAAATGTCCGTATTTATCAAGAGTAACTTGAATTGAGCTATGCCCCATTTGTTGTTGTATGAATTTTATAGGCATTTTCTTTGCT
>CANROV010000177.1 GCA_947632315.1 Candidatus Gastranaerophilales bacterium | reverse complement strand
GAAGATATGTTTAAAAAAAACATATTGAAAGCAGGCGGTGCAATCGGCTTTGGCGGGGGAGAACCTACAATTCTTCCCGAATTTGAAAAATTACTTTCACTGTTAATAAAAAAAGGATTTGACGATATAAGAGTGCCGTCTTCCGGTATAAAATATTCCCCCATAATAGCAAAAGGAATTTCTACCGGTCAAGTTACGGTCGTAGTTTCAATTGATTCAGGCTCTAAAGAAACTTATAAAAAAATAAAACAGATAAATGCGTATGATAAAGTAACAAACAATCTTAAAAAGTATGCTAAAGCTCAAAAATTTTCATTTAATGTAATAAGTAAATATATAATAATTCCTGAAATAAATGACACAAAAGAAGAAATTGATAAATGGATGAAATTTAACAAAGAGAATAATATTCAAATTATTACAATAGATATAGAAAACAGCTGGCTTAATAAATACAGAGTATCAGGTGCGGATGAAAAAATTTTAGATTTAATTAAATACGTACGTACAAAAGCACAAGAGATGAGATTCTACAGACTTGAAATATGTGACAGAGCAAAGTATTTAGTATCGTTATCGGGTAATTAAACTTCAAATCTGTTAAAAACAACAGCATTATTAAAAGTTCCCGTTTGCTCTTTTACCGTTTTAAAGAAATCTTTGACAAGAATTGCATTATTTTGAAGCTGTTCAAATTTATTCTCTTTAAAAAATTGTTCAAGCATTTCTCCTGATTGAAGATACTTTCTGTTTTTAATATATAATTTAAAATTTTTATTTCTTTTTATTATTTTTTTAACTGCAAAAGATAAAACCATCGGATATAAATCAATGTAAATCGGAGGAATAACAATATCAATAAAATAATTAGAGTTATCAAGCGTTTTTATTTCAATAAATGCTTTTAATTGTTTGGAATTTTTATCTTCAAGAATGTATTTAAAATCAGAATCCGAGTAAAAACCTTGAAAAAATCTGTCGTTAAACTCTCCCACTTCTTTTGTAAGCGAATATTTATACAAAGGAAAAATATTATCATTGTATAATGCGGCAGCTTTATAAGAATCTGCATTTTTAAAATTTTTAAAAATATTTTCATTAAAATCAGATACTAAAAAATTCATGTTGGAAACTGCCCATAAACCTTCGGAAGAACATAATCTAAACCCGCAGCCTTTTATAAAAAGTTCAATTAATTCCTGATTATTATCATTAATGGCAATATAAAAAGTATCGACTCCTCTGGCACCAAACTTCGCAATAATGTATTCAACAAGCTGTTTTCCTTCTTCATATGAATTTTTGTCAAGGAAAAGCCTTTGAATTTGCCACTTGAACGGATTTCCTGTTTGAGCTTTAACTGTAATTAAGCCTTTTAGAGTATTGTTATTATCATAAATAACATAACTTTCCGGGAATCTTCTTAAATGTACGCTATAAACTAAATTTTGAAGGTATGTAACGGGAACAGATGAATAAAATAATCGTCTGTAACTCATAGCTTTGTCATTACAAACAATAGAAATTAATTTCTTTACTTTTAAAATATCCGAGAATTTAATTTTTTTTATTTTTGCCATAAAACTACCTGTTTTAATGATACCATTTTTTTTAATCTCGTAAATAGTTATAATATGATAAACGTTAAGAAAAAATTAATAAATATTGAGTAAAGTTTTTGATACCTTATAATATTATTGATAGGAGAGTAAAAAGGAATAATGAAAAATTTTTTTGAAAACAATTTAAATAAAGATAAAAATAACCCTTTTATTAATAAAAAAGTGAACGGAGATATCAAAGATAATATGGACAATAAAGACGAAAAAATTCAAGAATCGGAACAAAGTATAATTGAAGACGGCAAAGAAGCCGAAGAACAAAAAAAAGATACAGATACACAAGAATCTGATAATGTATCTGAAGAAAATAAACCTGATGAACTTGAAGAATTAAAAGGAAAATATAATACGCTAAATAATCAATATTTAAGGCTGGCAGCAGACTTTGATAATTACAGGAAACGTCAGGCACAAGAAAGAGAGGCACTTTTAAAATACGGTGCCGAAGAATGCATGAAAAAAGTTATTGAAGTTGTTGATAATTTTGACAGAGCCATAAAAACAGTTGAAACAATTGATAATATAGAAAAAATGAAAGAAACATTTTTTATTCTTAATAAACAATTAAATGATTCTTTATCCAAATTGGGACTGGAGCAGATAAAAAGTATAGGTGAAAAATTTGACCCTAATTTGCATGAAGCTGTAATGCAGACCCAAAGTGATGATAAAGAAGAAGAAACAATTTTGGAAGAACTTCAAAAGGGATATAAGCTCGGAGATAAAGTTTTAAGACCTGCTATGGTATCCGTTGCCGTAAAATAACAATAAAAGATAAACAAAAACATTAACAATTACACAGAAAGACCGGAAGAGAATGAGTGATTATTACGAGATATTAGGGATAGAAAGAAATGCTACAAAAGAAGAAATAAAGTCAGCATTCAGAAAAAAAGCAAGACAATACCATCCTGACGTAAATAAAGCGCCGGATGCGGAAGAAAAATTTAAAGAACTCGGTAAAGCCTATGAAACATTAATGGATGATAATAAGCGTGCCACCTATGACAGGTATGGAGAAGACGGTTTAAGAGAAGCGGGATTTAATACCTCAGGCCCGTTTGATGCAGGCTTTGGCGACTTAAATGATATTTTTGAAAGTTTCTTTGGCGGATTCGGATTTTCGTCCGGCAGAGCTACAAATCCAAACGGCCCTCAAAATGGAGCTGATTTACGTTTAAATATGCAGTTAGAATTTGAAGAGGCTGTGTTTGGGGTAGAAAAAGAAGTAACAATAAGGTATTTAGAAACTTGCAGTGAATGTAACGGTACAGGTGCGCAGGCCGGTTCAAAGCCGGAAGTATGTCCTACATGCGGAGGTACGGGAAGAGTTCAGCAAGTAACACAAACTCCTTTAGGTAGTTTTAGACAAATAACAACATGCCCGAAATGTTCGGGAACCGGTAAAATAAATGCTCATCCGTGTCCGAAATGTAAAGGCGACGGGAGAATAGAAGCTGAACGTAAATTAAAAATAACTATTCCGCCCGGTGTAAATGACGGTTCACGAATAGGATTATCAGGAGAAGGCAACTGCGGTAAAAACGGCGGCAGACCTGGAGATTTAATAGTAGTTTTATATGTCAAAGAGCATAAAGAATTTCAAAGGGACGGAGTCAATATTTTCTCTAAAGTGGATATTTCATTTCCTCAAGCGGCAATTGGTGATACAATAGAAGTAAATACTCTTGACGGAGTCCAAACATTAACTATTCCTCAAGGGGTAGAACAAGGTTCGGTTCTTCAAATAAAAGGTATAGGTGTGCCTCAGTTAGGCAATCCTAATAAACGAGGAAATCATAATTTTATAATAAATATCAAAACACCTAAGAACCTTTCTTCAGAAGAAAAACAACTATATCAAAAACTTTATGAACTTAATTGTAATAAAAAGCCATCATCAAAATTTATTGATAAAATGAAAAATGTACTTCACAATTAAATGGGGAAAGTATGAAAATAAAATCAGTTTTAATAATTTTACTTTTATTCTTAATAAATTCATTTGTGCCGGCATTTGCGACACAGCTTCCAAAACAGGTAAGAACGTTTCTGACTTCTCAAAAACGTGTGCCGTCCATAAGATTTGACGGGGTAATTACTTATAACAATGATGTTATGTATTTGCCCGTATTACCGGCATACCCGTTAAATGTAGATTCAATAAAAATAGTAAAAACATATCCTGAAAATAAGACTATGGATCAATTCCCTGATATGGTGCTGTTTAACAATAACATGGGATTATTAAAAGTAATAAGAATTGATGCTGATACAGTTACGGTAAGAAATATAGATAATATACCGCTTGAAATAAAAACCGGAACTCTGCCTCAAGATATG
>CANROV010000176.1 GCA_947632315.1 Candidatus Gastranaerophilales bacterium | reverse complement strand
GCGGAAGCAGATTCCACAATGGTTTCATTAATTGATTACAAACGTCCGAATGTAACAATAACAATTCCAAAAATTACACCCTATTACCTCGGCCAGCTGCTGTATATGTTTGAAATACAAACAGCCATTACGGGTGCTTTATATAATATTAATGCTTTTGACCAGCCGGGAGTAGAGCAATCAAAAAACTACACCTATGCTTTAATGGGAAGAATAGGCTATGAAGATTCGGCTAATGAATTAAAAGAGAAATTGTTAAATTCGGTAAAATTATAAATGGAAAGAAAAATAACAAAAGTATTAAATTATAACGTAGATTTATTTAATTTTAATGAAGCAAAAGAATTTATAAAAGATAAATTAGACAAATCTGAAGGAATGCAGATTGTTACAATTAATCCTGAAATAATTGAAATGGCTTCAAAAAATTATGAATATTCAAACATCATACAAAATGCAGGACTTATAGTCCCTGACGGAACAGGAATAAAACTTGCATTGAAATTAAAAGGAATTAATCAGGAAAAAATTCCCGGAATTGATATAGCAAAATCCGTAATTGGAATATGTACGGAAAAAAATCTTCCGATAGCCCTTGTAGGAGCTAAAGAACAAATTGTAGAAAAGGCAGTTGAAAATATAAAAAAAGAATATCCTTCTCTAAATATTTCTTATGCAAGAAACGGATATTTTAACGATAATGAAGAAGATGAAATTATTAACAGAATAAAAGAATCAAATGCCAGATTTGTTTTAATAGCACTTGGTGCGCCGAAACAAGAATTTTTCATAAAAAAATGTATGGCAAAAATAAACAATGCAATATTTATAGGCGTAGGCGGAGCATTTGATGTTTGGTCAGGCCAAGTGCAAAGAGCTCCGGAAATATATCGTAAATTAGGTTTTGAATGGCTCTACAGAACAATAAAACAGCCTCAACGTATTAAAAGAATTTACAAAACTTTGCCGTTATTTTTAATTAGGGCTATAATAGAATCAAGGAAAAGTGTTTAAAGGGGAATTAAATGCTAAAACAAATATCTGAATCGGAAATAGAGCAGATAAAAAAGAACTCTAAAAAATTAAGAAAAAATGTTCTTATGATGATTCATAACGCAAAATCAGGACATCCGGGAGGTTCGTTATCCTGCATTGATATATTGAATGTACTCTTTACACAATGTATGAAATATTACCCCGAATGTGAAAAAAATCCTGATTATAAAAGCAGAGACAGATTTATTCTATCAAAAGGCCACGCTTCAGCAGCTTTATATGCAGTAATGGCATTATCAGGTTTCATAAAAGAAGAAGAATTAATGACATTTAGACTTTTAGGCTCCAAACTTCAAGGACATCCGTCTAATACAAGATTAAAAGGGATAGAAGTTTCAACAGGCTCATTAGGCCAAGGGCTATCAATTGCCTGCGGTATGGCATTGGGATTAAGACTTGACAATATTAACAGCAAAGTTTTTGTTTATATGGGTGACGGTGAAATTGAAGAAGGAAGCGTTTGGGAAGCTGCTATGAATGCTTCACATAATAAACTTAATAACTTAATCGCATTTGTTGATAATAATAACCTTCAAATTGACGGTGATATTGAAAAAGTTAAAGGCGTAGGCTCAATAAAAGCTAAATTTGATGCATTCGGATGGAATACAAAAGAAATTGACGGCCACAATATTACTGAAATATATAACGCAATTGAAGAAGGTAAAAATTCCGATAAACCGTTTGTTATTATTGCACATACAATTAAGGGAAAAGGAGTATCTTTTATGGAAAATAATGCAGGCTGGCATGGTAAAGCTCCTAACGATGAACAATTACAAGAAGCACTTAAAGAACTTGAATAAAAGGAATAACTATGCAAAGGGAATGTAAATCAGTAAGAACCGCTTATGGAAATACTTTAGTAGAATTAGGGAAAAAGAACAAAGATATTGTAGTTCTTGACGCAGATTTATCTTGTTCAACTCAAACACAGCTGTTTGCAAAGGAATTTCCTAATCGTTTTTTTAATGCAGGAATAGCGGAACAAGATTTAATGACAACGGCGGCAGGTTTAGCCTGCACAGGCAAAATTCCGTTTGTATCAACTTTTTCAATGTTTGCGACCGGAAGAGCATGGGAACAAATAAGAAATACAATTTGTTATTCCAACTTAAACGTAAAAATAGCCGCAACTCACGGAGGAATTACAGTAGGCGAAGACGGAGCAAGCCATCAGGCACTCGAAGATATTTCTCTAATGAGAAGTATTCCGAATATGATTGTTATAGTACCTGCAGACGCAACAGAAACAAAACAAGCTGTCGAATTTGCCGCCGAACATAACGGGCCTGTTTTTATAAGAATAGCAAGAACCAATCTGCCTGATATTTTTAATGATAATGACTATAAGTTTAACATTAATAAAGCAATTACCATAAAAGAAGGAACTGATATCTCAATAATTACTAACGGAGAGACTTTGGTTGAAGCTATAGATTGTGCTAAAATGTTAGAAGAAAAAGGAATAAATGCTGAAATAATCAATGTTCCGACAGTTAAACCGATTGACTCTGAAACAATAATAAATACGGCAAAAAAAACAAAAAATGTTGTTACTGTAGAAAATCACTCAATAATTGGAGGATTAGGAAGCAGTGTCTGTGAAATTTTATCTGAAAACTATCCTGCTAAAGTTACCAGAATAGGAATAAATGACAAATTCGGCCAAAGCGGAAAAGCAAAAGAACTTATGGATTATTACGGATTAAGCGCCAAAAAATTATATGAAAGAATATTAGGGATACTTAAATGATACAGCTAAGAAATGTATATAAAAAATATAAAGATAATTATGCACTGCAAAATATCAATTTAGATATAATGTCAAGTGAATTTGTATTTTTAACAGGTTCATCAGGTGCAGGGAAATCAACATTAATGAAGCTTTTATACAGAGAAGAAGTGCCTACTTCGGGAACTGTTATGATAGGTAATATAAACATAGCAAAACTTCCTAATGACAGAGTTCCGAATATAAGAAGATGTATGGGTATTGTTTTTCAAGATTATAAACTGCTTCAAAATATATCAGTATACGATAATATAGCTTATGTAATACGCACACTGGGAATGCGTTCTAAAGAAATACAAGAAAGAGTAACAGGTGCATTAAAAATAGTGGGTTTACTAAATAAAATGAATGCAAAACCTTCGGAATTGTCCGGAGGAGAACAGCAAAGAGTTAGTATAGCAAGAGCTATAGTTAACGGCCCGCCTTTATTAATTGCAGATGAACCGACCGGTAATCTTGACCCTAAAAATTCACTTGAAATTATTCAAATATTAGAACAAATTAATGATAAAGGAATAACCGTTATTGTATCAACTCACGACCGTGATATTGTTGACTACTTTAGAAAAAGAGTTATTACAATGGATCAAGGTCAAATTATAAGAGATGTTCAGGCAGGTACATATGAATAATAAAAAAATGATTAAAGATACCGTAAAAAAACACATTCCGCAAAGACATCTTACCTCCGTAAGAATAATGTATCGTATAGCGATGGAAACTATTTACGGAATAAAAAGAACAGGTTTAATTAATATTGCAATTATTGCAGCAATTGCAGCAATATTAACAATATTTGGCGCACTTTTCAGAACAAGCTTCTCCTTAAGTTCGTTCGTTGAAACATTAGGAGATGCATTTGAAATTTCCGTTTATATTAAGTCTGATACGGATCCCGTATATATGTCCTCAAGAATAAAAGAAATTGAACACGTTAAAAAAGTTAATATAATAACAAAAGAAGAAGCTTGGGAAAGCATGAATAAAGATATTGATGTATCAGGCATGGAAAATCCGCTTCCGGATACTTTGCATGTTACCGTTGATGACCCTAATAACATTATGCCCGTATGTGAAAATATAAAGAAACTATCTGGTATTGAAAGCATGTCATA
>CANROV010000175.1 GCA_947632315.1 Candidatus Gastranaerophilales bacterium | reverse complement strand
TTTGAATCTTCAACTTCTTTTAATACCGCTTTCAAACGTTCTTCAAATTCACCTCTGAATTTTGCTCCAGCTATCAATGCACCTAAATCCAGAGAAATTAATTTTGTATTTTTAAGAGTCTCAGGAACATCACCTCTGATAATTCTTTGTGCTAATCCTTCTATAATCGCAGTTTTACCGACTCCAGGTTCACCTATCAAAACAGGATTGTTTTTTGTCTTTCTGTTTAATACTTGAATTACACGTCTTATTTCGTCATCTCTGCCTATTACAGGATCAAGTTTGCCTTTACGTGCCATTAATGTTAAGTCTGTTGAATATTTTTCCAATGCTTTATACGAATCTTCCGCATTTTTACAATCCACTTTTCTATTACCTCTTACTTTCTTCATAGCATTTAATATTGAATTTTTTGTTATTCCGTTATTGCTTAATATTTGCTCGATTTTTGAACCGTTTAGTTCTGTCATCGCTATCAATATATGTTCAATACTAATAAAAGAATCTTTTAAAGAATTTGCTTCATCCTGAGCCATATCAAATAATTTATTTGTCATCTGAGACAAATATAATTGCTGATTCGGATTTGTTGTTTGAATTTGAGGAAGTGCCGAGATTTCATTTACCAATTGATGATTAAACTTATCATTATTTATTTTTAACTCTGCGCAAAAATCTTTTGCAATTCCTTCAGTATCTTCTGTTATAGCGAGCATTATATGTATCGGTTCAAGCTGAGAGTTATTATATCTATACATTACCTGCTGTGCAGAATAGATTATCTCTTGTGTATAATCAGTTAATCTGTTAAAATCTATCATTTTAGAACACCTCTTTTCCTAAGGTTTTTTCTTACCTTATTATCAGTTTAACCGCATTTTTTTTAAAATCAGAAAAAATTTATAATTAATTAAGATTTTGAAATTTATATTTGTTGTATGATGTGAATATAATGAAAAAAGTTATAATAAAAATTATAAACAGAGGTTTGTATGAATTCTGAATGCATTTTTTGCAAAATAGCAAATAAAGAAATTAAAACAGATATAATTTATGAAGATGATAACGTTATTGCTTTTAATGATTTAAATCCTCAAGCTCCCGTTCATTTTCTTGTTATACCAAAAAAACATTATCCTTCTTTAAATGAAATAGATTCAGAAGAAGCATTTATGAAAATTTTTTCTGCCATACCAAAAATTACAAAAAAACTCGGAATAAAAGAATACAGAACTGTTATTAATACCGGAGCGCAGGCAGGTCAGACTGTTTTTCATATTCATGTTCACGTTATGGCAGGCAGAGAGTTTACTTGGCCGGCAGGATAAATTATGGTTTATAAAAGGTGGTATGACAAATATTCGGAACTAAATTCGCTGTTATCTTTACTTGAAGGGATTGATAGCAATTTAATTGATGTTATTTCTCAAGATTTTCTTCAAATTATAATGAGTAAATATAAAGATAAATTTGACTCTGCCATGATAGATTTATCATCAACGGCACCTAAACGTTATAACCGTTGGTATGACTTAAATTATAATCTTCATACCAGTATAGAATTTTTAAAAACGCTCAATGATAATGAAAAAGAAGAATTAATTAATGCATTTATCAGTTCAATAATGAGTTTTGTAACAAATGTCGATAACGTATAAAAATATATTAATAACAGGTTCTTCAAAAGGAATTGGACTTGAAACAGCAAGATTTCTTGCGAAATCAAATAATGTTTATATTACGGCAAGAGATGAACAAATATTAAAGAAATTATGTGTTGAAAATAATTTTAAAGGTTATTATGCTGTTGATTTAACACTTGAAAATTCTCCGAAAAAACTTTTTGAAAATTTAGGAGTCAATATTGATGTTTTAATAAACAATGCAGGAGGTTATATTTATTCACCTGTCGAAAATATTTCTCATGAAGATATTTTAAATTTAATAAGATTGAATACACTTGCGCCTTTTGAGCTAATAAAATACTGTGTACCATACATGAAAAAGCAGAAATACGGAAGAATAATAAATATAGGCTCTATTTCAGGAGTGATGGGTGAAGCTAATGCTTCCGTTTATTCTATGACAAAAGCTTCTTTAATCGGAATGTCAAAAGCTTTGGCACTTGAACTTGCTCAAGATAACATTACCGTTAATGTTATTAATCCGGGTTGGGTTGATACCGATTTAATTAACGATGATGAACTTCATAAAGATTTTTCTCAGGATGAAATAATTGAAACAATACCGCAGAGAAGATTTGTTTCTCCTTCAGAAATAGCTTCTTTATGCAATTATTTAATATCTGATGACGCAAAAGGAATAACAGGGCAGTCCATAAACTTATGTGCAGGTCTGTCTTTGGGATTTTAGCATAAGGGCAGTGAAAATGTTATAGACGTTCCCCTATCATTAACATTTTCAGCTGATATAACCCCATTATGCGCTTCTATTATTTTTTTGCAGTTGTATAGTTCAAGGCTAAACCCTACTTTTCTGAATTTATTGGAACAAGTGATATATTCATCAAAAATTTCATTCAAATTTCTGTTTGATTTTTGGAGTCCCGTATCCGTAAAGGATACATTTATATTTTTATTATTATCTTCGATTTTGATTTTTATTATCGAATTTTCCCGGCTTTGCTCTGACGCATTAATAATTAAATTATTAATTACTTTTCCCATTTCATTTATATCAATATCTATATCATCAATCTTACTGTTTATACTCAATTCGACGGTTTGATGTTTTCTGTCCAATAATTCTGATAAATCATTGCATTTTTCTTTTATCAACTTAATTAGTGAATATTTTTCTTTTTTTAATTCATATAAATTCAGCTCATTTTTATATTTTATTAACAGATTTTCCGTCATATAGTTCATAAATCTGCAAGAATTTAACAATTCATCTAGAATAACCTTTAAATTTGTTTCCAATATTCCGAATTTATTTTTTAAAACCTGCTCTAATATTTGAATATTTGCCCGTATGGGATTCTTTAAATCGTGAGAGATTATATCTATAAATGTTTCTTTTTGTATATGATTCTTTACTTCCTGAGTAATATCCTGTATTAGTATCAAATATGATTTTATAATATTTTTCTTGTTCGGAATTTTACATATATGCAAATTAACGGGAATTTTTTGAAAATCATCTTCTTGAGTATATATTAATTTAATTAAAAGATGTTTTTTATCGGATTTTTTAAAATTTTCAAGATGTTTTTCGATATTTATATTAAGAAAATCACTAATAAAATCAATAAGATTTAGTTTTTCTTCATTTATATATTTTGAATTGTTAAAAGTAATTTTAAAGTTTTTATCCGTTAAAATAATTTCACCCGGCAAATATTTAGCTGTTAAAAGAAATATTTCTTTTAACATTTCAGCTTCATATTTTAAAGAATTTGAAGTATAACTCATAACTAATCCATATTTAACTTAAATCTTAATTATAATTTAAGTTGAAAGTTGAAAAAAATAATTGCCCGACAGGATACTCAAAAAGATTACTTGCCGATACAGAAATTATCAAAAATATTATTTAATATTTCATCAGTTATAACTTCGCCTGATACTTCCGATATATACATTAATGCCGATTTAATATCAATTGATATTAAATCTTGAATTTCATTATTTTGAACTGCTATAAGTGCATTAATCAGCGAATTTTTTGCTTCATTCAAACAATTTTGCTGTCTTTTATTTGTTATAAATTCCAATTCCGTTAAATTTTGATTTATTACCAGTGATTTTATTTTTTGCTTTAAAATATCAAGATTTTCTCCGGTTTTCACGGATACACAAACGGCTGTATCATCCGTATTTTGTGTTAAATCACATTTTGTAGCAGCTTTTATATATGTTTTATCCTGAATTGTTTTAAATATTTCTTCATCCTCTGTTGTAAAACCTTCGTTTAAGTCATAAAGGAAAAGAACAATATCAGCTTCCTGCAGATATTTTTTAGAATAATCAATACCTATAGCTTCAACCTTATTAATATTGTCATCGTC
>CANROV010000174.1 GCA_947632315.1 Candidatus Gastranaerophilales bacterium | reverse complement strand
CATTATTCCCGTTAAATTCAGGTGTTACAATTTTGTCATATACAGCTTCATTTTCCACATATTGAATATCGTTTATTGTATTTGAACCGGGAATATTATTTCCGTTAACTACTCCTGAACCAAGATAATAGGAATTATCCGCCCAGTCTTGCATAGTAATATCCGTTCTGTAATTTTCACCGGGAGTCTCAGTAAATACGCTATTCCCTGCAGATTGTATTTCAGGTATATTTGTATAACTAAATCTTAGAGTCCTTGGTGTATTATCTGTTAAAATTTCGGAAGAGTCATATTCAGTTAAGCCTTGTTCATTATTAGCAGAACTATTAAGTATTTTAGCTATATCCGAAGCAGAATAATCCGTAGCAATTACATTTCCGTCTTTATCCAGATAGTTAGTATATTTCAAGCCGTTATCATTTGTACCTTTTACAGTTTTTACCGTGCCTTCCGGTTTAGGAGTACCTGAAGCAATATGCACTGCCTCAAAAGCCATACCGCCAATAACACCTGATAAAGCAGCAGAAGCAAGATTTTCCGTAGAAGCATTAAGCCATTCATCAAATGAAACTTCTTTCCCGTTTATTGCACAAGTTAACAGGTAATTAGCACCGCTTCCGGCAGCGGCAGCTGACATACCTGCAGAACCTCCCGTTATTCCTGCGGATACCAATCTGCCTATTATTTGACTTTGCGCCGTAGTTCCTGACGTTAATAAAGGTCTTACTGTCGATGAAACTCCAAACGCACCTGCACCTGCAGCTAATGAAGATACTGTAGATACAGCGGCTGTTTTTCCTAAATCAGTCCAGGAAAAATCAACATCTTCATTAAATGCTGCTTCCGTTAAATAATTTCCTACCCCTATACCGTCACCGATAATAACTGATGTAGCTTCACTTGCAACAAGTCCTGCAGCAGTTTTTCCTGCTTGTGTAGCTGCTCTTTGCCCTAAAGCAGAACCGATAGTTCTTCCTGCTCCTGTTCCGACCGCTGTAAAAGCAGAATTAATAACTCCGTTAGCAACATCTTGCATACCCTCTTTAAATGAATATCCATCCTTTTCGGTTAAACCGTCAATGGCTTGAGGAACCATATATGCCGCAGTTCCCGCAGCTGTTAATGCCCCTATTGCGCCAAGCGAAGCCGCTAAACTCATACCTCCGGTAAAAGGTGCAGTAACCGCTCCGGCTGCTACCAATCCTACTACTGCCAAACTTGATGTTATTCCTGAAATAACATTAGTGCAAAATTTTTGACCTTGAATATACTTAGATACACTTTCTACAATATCCGAGTCAGATAAATCAACTTTTCCGTTTATCAGATTATTAAGCTCGTCTTCATTAAGTTCTTTTCCCGTTACGGATTTATATACTTCATTTAATTTTTCAGGTTCTTTTTTTAATTCTTCAATTTGGCTTTTCAGTTCATCAATTTGTTTTTGAACCTTATTTGAACCTGCCCCGATACCTGTCTTATTTTTTATCCAATCCCATCCTTTTGCAATTATTCCGTTATTATCCTTAACGGTTGAAAATTGTTCTTCATAAGCAGAAACTATATTTTCCAGATAAACTATAATCGCCGGTGTTAATAGTTCTTTATCGGCGGATGATGTATTACTTTCATCTTCTTTTGTTGATGTCATATTCACTTTCTCAGAACTGATTGTATTGTTATCAGATAAAATTTCCGAATAAGAATCATTTTCAATTCCATCATTTTCAAAAACTGCTGTATCTTCTTCATTTTCCCCTAATGCAGCAGGAGTAATTGACTGATTGTAATTTATATCATCAGAAATTTTACCTAAATGCATCGACGACCCTTTCCATAAACCTTTTCTAATACAATATTCATGTCGTCATTTTTGGTTTTTTCTTTAATTTTGTTACATATCTTAACATTCTTTTGAACACATGATTTTAATTTCTACAAAAGTAGTATATAATAATAATAGAGATAATAATCTCAAAAATGTTCACTTTCTAAAAAGAGGCATAAAAGTATGTCTTTTGGAATAAATAACGGCCCGGAAAATATACCTGCAATACAGAAATCACATCAAACAACTGATGGCGGTGCAGGTAATTTAGGCTATTTTCAACAAGGCAGACAAAAAAAGAAAGAACAAAAAAAAGATGAATCAGATATTTTAGAATTATCATCAAAGAAAAAAGAAGAGAGTGAAGAAGATTTTGAAATATCTCTTGAATCTATCGGAGTCAGAATAAAAAACTTCTGGCTAAAAATGCACGGAATATCAAATGAAGAAAAAAAATCCGATGATATTAAACCATCGGAAACATAATTCTTTGTGTGTATGTTTAATCAGCTTTTTGTGAATTAAATACAAGTTCATCACCATCAACATTAATTGTAACAATTGAGTGAGGCAAAATCTCTTGTTTTAATATTTTCTTTGACAGCGGATTTTCTATAAGCTGTCTGATTGTTCTTTTCAACGGTCTTGCACCATATATAGGATTATAACCTTTTTGAGCAAGAAATTCTTTTGCGTCATCGGTTATTTCTATTGAAATTTCTTGTTCGGCAAGAAGTTTATGCAAATGTTGTGCTTGTATATCTACAATTTTTGCAAGTTGATTCATTGTTAATGCTTTAAAGAATACTATTTCATCAATTCTGTTCAAAAATTCAGGTTTAAATCTTTCCTGCATTAATGCCATAACTTCTTCTTTTGTCTGTTCTGCTTGTTTTTCCGATAGCATTGACTCCAGTGTATTTTTCAATATAATATCACTGCCTATATTACTTGTTAATATAATTAAAGTATTTTTAAAGTCAACAGTTCTGCCCTTTGAATCAGTTAATCTGCCGTCATCGAATATTTGAAGCATTATATTAAATACGTCAGGATGAGCTTTTTCAATTTCATCAAACAATATAACTGAATAAGGCTTTCTTCTTACCTGTTCGGTTAATTGACCGCCTTCATCATATCCTACGTACCCCGGAGGCGCACCTATTAGTCTTGCAACCGTATGCTTTTCCATGTATTCAGACATATCTATCCTTATTAGTGCATCTTCATCATTGAACATAAATTCTGCCAGTGCTTTAGCAAGTTCCGTTTTACCTACACCCGTAGGCCCTAAGAAAATAAATGAACCAATAGGTCTATTAGGATCCTTTAATCCCGAACGAGCTCTTCTTATTGCGTCTGAAACAATTTGAACAGCTTCATCCTGTCCTACTACCCGTTTGTGCAAAAACTCTTCCATATTAACAAGTTTCTGCATTTCACTTTCCATTAATTTATTTACGGCAATTCCTGTCCATTTACTTACTATTTCTGCTATATCATCTTCATCTATTTCTTCTTTTAATAGCGTGTTTTTATGTCCTTGAGCGTTATCTCCGGCTTCTTTAAGCTGTTTTTCAAGCGTAATTAACCTGCCGTACTTAAGTTCAGCTGCTTTTTGTAAATCCATATTACGTTCTGCTTCATCAATTTGAATTTTTACCTTTTCAATTTCTTCTTTTATTGAAGCCTCGCCTTGAATTGAACGTTTTTCCATTTCCCATTGGGTTTTTAACTTGTCAATTTTTTGGTTTAAATCTTTTAATATATTTTCTATATTTTGTATTTTTTCAGTATTTTCCGTGCTTTCCTCTTGTTTTAATGCTTCTCTTTCAATTTCTAACTGCATTTTTTGTCTGACAAGTATATCTAGTTCTTCAGGCATAGAATCTATTTCAATTCTTAAAGATGAAGCTGCTTCATCTACTAAGTCTATTGCTTTATCGGGCAAAAATCTATCCGTGATGTATCTGTCAGAAAGCTTTGCTGCAGCTACCAATGCTGAATCTTTTATTCTTACTCCATGGTGAACTTCATATCTTTGTTTTAATCCTCTTAAAATACTTATTGTATCCTCTATGGATGGTTCATCCACCATTACGGGCTGAAATCTTCTTTCAAGCGCCGGGTCTTTTTCTATATATTTTCTGTATTCATTTATGGTAGTTGCACCTATACATCTTAATGTGCCTCTTGCAAGCATTGGTTTTAATAAATTACCTGCATCGGTTGAACCTTCCGTTGCACCCGCACCTACTAC
>CANROV010000173.1 GCA_947632315.1 Candidatus Gastranaerophilales bacterium | reverse complement strand
TGCGATCTTCCTATGGATTCTCCGCAAAGATTTTCAAATAAAACTGTAGGGCAAAGATGTCTTGTAATCGTTGCGGGCGTTGTGTTTAACATAATTTTTGCGTACTTGCTAATATTTTTTACGGGGCTAATATGGAAACATCTTCCTGATAACAAATTTACTGTTAAATTTGAAAGCTTTGCTTCTATGGCTGTTGAATCGGTTAAAAATTCGGGTATTCAGAAAGGGGATATAATTTATTCAATCAACGGCTTAAAAGTTGATTACCCTATAGCTGTTAATAAGTTCTTTAATTTATCAAAAGAATTTGACGGATTTATTGATGAAAATATATATAATACAAAACTTGAAGAATTACAAAAATTAAATCCTGATATAAAACCTGACGAAATAATAAAGCAGGGAACTTTGGTAAAATTGCCCGAGTTTACGGATGAAGCTCCTGTTAATTTGACTTTTGATAATATCATCGGGCTTGAAAAGTATAAATCTTCCGAAATCGAATTGAATGATATTCAAAAAGAATTACGTGACGAAATAAATTATTCCGATAAATATAAAGTTAATAAAGAGATTACGCTTAATGATATTGCATTTGCTGTATCAGATACCAAAAAGCCAGTTACTATAATTGTAAAAAGAGGTAATGAAGAAATACAATTAGGCGTTATTTATCCGAACAAAGAAGGATTAGCGGGAATACAGCAGTCATACAGCGAACAGTATTCAAAAACAGATAATTTAATATCTCTTACCAAAGCTACAATCCATTATGCAAATTATAATATAGGACTTATGGTATACAGTTTGGGGAAACTGTTTTCGGGTAAGATTCCAATGAGCGAAATGAACGGAATTATTGCCATAACAAAAATAGGAACTGAAATAATTGCATACAAAGGAATATTTCAGGGTATACTGCTTGCTGCGATGATTTCATTAAATTTGGCATTAATAAATATACTGCCTATTCCTGCTCTTGACGGCGGACATTTATTGTTTTTAATTATTGAAAAAATTACGGGAAAACCTGTAAGCAAAAAGTTTGTTGAAAAACTAAGTACGTTTTTCTTCTATTTATTAATAGCTTTAATGATATTAATACTTTATAATGATATATTTGCCTGGGTTACGGGTAAAATTTAATGAGGTCTTTTTATGAACAGAAATATTTTATTTGTTATAGATGATTTGGAATTCAAATATTTTGAATTTAATGATTTAATTACAGATTTTTGGTTAATAAGAGAATTTCTTAAACGCAAAGATAATGTATCTGTTGTAATTAAAAGAAATTTATATGTTGAAAATTCAAAAGGGATTGCGATAATACAAAATTCATATTTAAAAGATGATAATATATTCCTTGAAAAAGAACAAATAAAACGATATATAAATGATTATGATGTTGTGTTTTTTAGACCTGACCCTCCCGTTGATATAAATTATATTGACGCTTGTTATGTTTTTGACTTTGTAGACAGAGAAAAAACACTTTTAATAAATGACCCTGAAGAAGTTAAAAACTTTAATGAAAAATTTCATATAAACCATTTTCCGCAGTATGTACCCGAAAATATAGTAACGGCTTCTGTAGATTTGATAATTAATTTTGTAAACGAAAAAAAAGAAGCAATTTTAAAACCTTTAAACAGATGTTTTGGAAGCGGAGTTTATTATTTAAACAGGGAAGATAATAATCTTCTAACCATAGTAAACAATATGACCGAAGAAGGAAAAACTCCCGTTATGATTCAAAAATATCTTCCCGAAGCTAAAATGGGAGATAAAAGAGTTTTATCCATAGGTGAAATCGTGTTTGATGAATGTATTCAAAAATTACCCGGTGACCATAATTTTAAGTTTTCCACCCATGAAGATAAATTTTTCCGCCCCGCAAAATTATCTGATAATGAAAAATTAATGGCGCAAAATATAGCTTCTGAACTCTCTAAGCGGGGATTATTTCTTATAGGTCTTGATGTTATAAATGAAAAAGTTATTGAAATTAACGTAACAAGTCCATGCTATTTTATCAGAGAAATAAATAATAATTATAATATTCATTTTGAAGATAAAATTATGGATTGCTTGGAAAATATTATAAATAAACATTTTTCAAAAGGAAGGATGTATGCTTCTGTTAAATAATAAATCAGGCATGATATCAGATAAAAATCAGCTTGCACAAATATTTATTTCGGGTTGTAAAACACAAGAGAGAATAGGCGTAGAATCAGAAAAACTGCTTGTTTATAAAAATTCCATGAAAGCAGTAAAATATGAAGATGTTGTAAAAATATTGAACAGTTTTAACCCTGAAAAATGGAAAAAAATCTATGACTGCGGAAATATAATCGGTTTAAAAGGCGAAATAGGAATGATAACACTTGAACCCGGCAGTCAGATAGAAATAAGTCTTTTACCTTATGAAAATCTTGATGAAATAACGGAAAAATTAACGAATTTTTATCTTGAATTGTCAAAATATGCGGAAAAAATAAATGCAATAGTATTAGATAGCGCTATTCATCCCGTATCAACTTTTGAGGATATAAAAATAATACCTAAAAAAAGATATGAGTATATGACAAAATATCTGCCTCAAAAAGGATTAACTCCGTTCGTAATGATGAGAGAAACGGCAGGTATTCAAGCAAATTTTGATTATAAATCGGAAGAAGACGCAGTAAGAAAATTAGCAGTATCATTGAAAATGAGTCCGATTATAAGTGCAATATATGCAAATTCTCCCGTAAGAAATTCAATCTTAACGGGCTATAAATCATTCAGAGCAAATTCATGGCTTCATGTTGATGAGGACAGGTGCGGTTATATAAGTAAAAAATTGTTTGATAATAGTAAAAACTTCACCTTCAAAGATTATGTGGAAATATTATTGGATGTTCCCGTAATATTTATACAGCGTGAAAATAAATATTATTACGCTCCTATAACTTTTAGAAACTTTTTAAATAACGGTTTTGAAGGGTTGAATGCTCAAATATCGGATTGGCAAAATCATTTAAGCTTATATTTCCCTGATGTAAGACTAAAAAGTTATATTGAAATAAGAAACCATGACGCACAAAATTCTAAAATGACTTTTTCTGTTCCGGCTTTTTGGAAAGGTATCATTTATAATAATAATGCAATTTCGGAAATAGAAAAAATACTTTCAAAGTATACTTGGGAAGATTTTATGCAGTTGAGAAAAGATTCCGCTATGTATGGAATAAACGCAAAAATAAATAACCACGTAATTTTAGACTATATCAAAGAATTTTTTGATATATCTTGGGCAAGCTTAAAAGAAAATAATAAAAACGAAGAAAAATATCTTGAACCCGTATATGAATATATAGCATTAAAACGGACTCCCGCTGATAATATAATAGATTTATATAAAAATAAAAAAGCTTGTTAAAAAATCAGCCTGCGTTTTTTAAATCATTACCGCCGACAATTCTTAATCTGCGTTCGGTGCCTTCACCAATGCTTTCACTTGATAAATTATGCTGTTCGACAAGTTCATGCTGGAGTTTTCTGATTTGCTGGTTTTGAGGCTGCAGTTCAATATTATCGGCACCTTCAAGTATTTTTTGAATGGCAGCTTTAGCTTCATCTAAAGCACGCTCGGCGTCATCATAATAGCCTTGAAGTGTTTCTGAATCCGTAATGTGCAGCGCTTCTTTTACAACTTTTTGCACCTGCGACATTGAATTTGAACGTACATAATATATCGGCAGTTTGTAATCATTTGCAATACTTAAAATTTTAGTACCGCCTTTAGCAAAAGCTTTATGTACTATAACAATATCAGCTTCTTCTATGTTTCTTGTTATTTCTGCTTGAAGATTAAGTCTTTCTAATACTTTATCAAGAACCGTTCTTGAAACGGCATAAATATAAATCTTTTTAAAATCTTTAACCTGTTTAACGTACTCTTGTCTTGAAAAACTGAATTTGAGCTTTTGACTTGCCAAGTTTTCATCTTCTTCTTTGTTGGTTTCTTCAACAATTTTCTCTTCTTGTTTTGGCTGAGAATCATAAACCTGATCAACTTTTCTTATTTCAGGTCTGATAGGCCAGCCTCTAAGTATATAATCAACCGCCTCTGACGTATTTTTATAAACAGCAAGAGTATTTCTGTCAATAATGT
>CANROV010000172.1 GCA_947632315.1 Candidatus Gastranaerophilales bacterium | reverse complement strand
CAACATCATAGTGCATATTTGGGTCTAAGTTATCAAATTCAATTTTCCCGCCGTCGCATTTTACAAAGTCTTTTACCTGTGTACCTGTTTTAGTATCCAAAAGTGCATAAGCTCGCATTTTGGGTGTACAGCTTATCTCAATTCTTCTTGGTTTTGGAACTAACGTAACTTTAGGTATTTCATCGGTAAATTCTTGTACCATAACTCCCCTTTTTTTGTTTAACTCTCGTCAAAATAATTATAGATAAATTTCAGATTTTGAATATGATTTTAAAATTTATTTACATTTATTTTTTAGCAAGTTGTTTTTTTAGATTTTTATAAACATCACTATATTTATAACCTATCATTGCCGTTAAAGTTTTTTGCATTACTATAAAACAAGCAAACATAACCAATGCACCTATTAAATAATCAACACCAATCATATTTGCAATTAATTTTGTAAGGCTTCCGGGTATTTCATTTCTTCCCATTCGTGCAACAGAAAAAGAACGGTGTAAATTAAAGCAGCCTTTTGAACAAATGACAAATTACCCATAATTGCAGCTATAAGCAAAAATAATATTAATATTACACTATAAATTTCTAATGAATAATATCTAATAAATTTAATCATTATTCAACTCAAATAATTTATAATTAGATATTAGCACAAAATTCATCGTAGGTTTTGAAGTTTTATATTTTGAGAAAAAACAAATAAAAAATAAAATTATTAACCGAAATAAATTTGCCACGGGGGGGGGGTAAAAATGGTATAATTACTTTGTTTATAAATAAAGGTGTTTTTATGAGTGATGATAAAGAGAGTATAAATCAGGAAAAAGTTAATAAACAAACTTGGTGGAGAAATGGTGGATTTAAAACAAAACTAAAATCTTTATCCGTAAAATTAAAAAATATATTTTTAATGCTGTTAGTTATTATAATTCCTTTAATATCTATAATAGAATATGATATAAATATCAATAATAGTGAAATACTATTTAAAATCGGATATTTTTTAAACGAAGTAAAAGATAATACTCCATTTTCCTTTAATAGAGTTTTGAAAAAAAGAATTTATAATATTAAAACAGCCGAAATAAAAACAACCGATAAAAAAAGATTAGTAATTCCTCCTGAATTATCTGCTGAAAAAGAATCTATAAAAAATTTTTATAATAATAACAAAACAAATAAAGAAATAATATTTAAGCATTTTGCGAATACTGTATATTGGACAAATAAAAAAATAAAAACAAACTTTAAACATTATCATCCTATCGGTATAAAAATTGATAATGAAAGATATATGATTTGCGAAGAAAAGAATTCCGAAATATATAATCACAAATTGGGCAAATATTTTCCGTTAAATAATGTGCCTTATTTGGGGAAAAATTATTACCAATATAAAAATGGTAACATATTATTTATAAATGACAAAAATATAGTTCTTTTTGACAAGGATACTCAACAATTTAAAATACTTCATAACGGGATAAAAGATTTACACAATTCATATTCATACTCGTATAAAAATATATTATTCCCGTATTCTGATGATGTTATATATATTGCAGTAGCTGAAATCGGTTTTGATGACCACAATGCACATTTAAAATATTATCGACCTGAATATTTAATAAAAATATATCTCAATACATTTAACTATGAAAAAATCAATATTAAAAACAGTCCTAAATTTTCAAGCTATTCTGTTATTAATAATAAAGAACTTTTATTTACATATAGAAAGAATTCAGATATTCAAATTTATAATGCAGAAAAAAATGAATTTTCTAACCGAGGTGAAACAAAATTAAAGGGTGATTTTGATATTTTTAAATTCGGAAATGATAAAGTATTATTAATCCCTATTGATTATAAAAAAGGGAAAAAAGTAATTAGCGGAACTCCACTGCAACTTCTTGATTTAAAAAATATGCAAACGGAGTTATTAAATATTCCTCTCGGTAATTTTTCTGATATTTACAGCAATCAGAGAACTGAAAATGGGAATATTATAGTTTTTGCAGATGGTTCCATATTAAATACGGATAATAAAAACTTGTATATTCCAAAAAATAAATATAATTTTAATAATTATTACAGCTTAATAATTCCGTTAAATGATAAAAATTATATGGTTTTAGGCAGTAATGGACCTTCCCCGAAATTTTCTCATAATCAAAGCGAAATTTATCATATTAAAAAAATTAATGATAATGAATATATTTTTACCCCTTCTAAAAATGACAATAAAAGTGGCTTATAATATTGCCCTGGGGGGGGGGTAAAAGTGGTATAATTACTTTGGTTACTAATTTGGATGTTTTTATGAATAAAAAAATAATTTCATTTGTTTTAACACTATTTTGTTTGTTATTTATAAGTGGAAAATCTTTTGCATTTTCTTTATTTGAAGATAAAGGTGTAGATAAAGGGAAATGGGAAGTCATAGAAACTGAGCTGACAGAAGAGAGGGAGAGAGCAAAAGCTCATCTCCTGCCTGACGGAAATGTATTGATTTTTGGAGGAAGTGGTATGAGATTTATGCAAAATACTGTTGACATCTTTAATCCAAAACAAAATAAAATTATAAAAACAATTCCAATATATACAGATAATGATTTTTTATGTTCAGATTGTTATAATACAATTTCATTAAAAAATGGCGATGTATATTTAGTTTATAGAGTTATTAAAAAGTATAATCATAACAAAGATCCCCGTGGCGATTATATAGCCAAAATTTTTGATAGTAAAACCTATACATTCCGTGATGTAAAAGCTGCAGAAAAGATGTCGAATTTCCATGAATTAGTCTTAATAAAAGATGGTAATATTTTACTTCTTCAGCACACACCAAATACCAGCTATATTTATGA
Organism: Candidatus Gastranaerophilales bacterium; assembly: GCA_947632315.1. Classification (GTDB taxonomy): domain Bacteria; phylum Cyanobacteriota; class Vampirovibrionia; order Gastranaerophilales; family Gastranaerophilaceae; genus Avigastranaerophilus. Next base: position 1,301 of record CANROV010000172.1, on the reverse strand, counting down.
CATAAAAAAAGATGAATATCGTACTATAAATACTTTTGAAGATTTTTGGAAAGGGATGATTTTCTATTTGGAAAATGGTGATTTTATTGTATTTAGAGGTGAAGATAAAAGATATTTATTTAAAGATTACAAATTTTATGAATATAAAAAAGAATTACCTACTGAATTTTCAACAATACAACTGGATGATGAAAACTATCTAACTTTAAAAGCTGAACATGATTGTACAACAGGATATATAGTTAATATAAAAGAAGGTAAAAAAATACCTGTACTTAATAAAATAAATCGAACTTGGGTTGCCAATCCTCATTATCCTAAATTAGTTTTACTTGATAATAAAAATGTATTAATACTTGGAATATATGCTGAAGCTCAAGTAGAGGGTGCACGAAGAAAATACACAACACATATTTATAATCTTGAAAAAAATAGGTTTTATCAAATTTCAAATCCCCCATTATTTATCAATATTGCTACCGAAGCAGTCAAACTTCAGAATGGAGACATTCTTTTTGTTGGCGGTCAGTTAGAAAAGAAAATGGAAATATATAAATACAAACATTAAGGAAGAAGCCCCGCTATTTAACGAGGCCTCTTGTTCTCGGTTTTATGTCAAGCATGTTATTCTACGCAAATAATATTGAGGGATAATAAATTGCATTCTAATAATAAATATGATAAGTCAAATGGTTAGTAAAAAACGAATAAAGAAATTTCTGTAATATTTCAAAATCAAGTATATCTTATGCAGAGGGGCAGGCTATTATAAATAACCTGCCCGACACGTACGCTAATAAATCAAAAGATTTATCGTACATTTATATTATAACAAACCATTTTCAAAAATAAAAGGATAAACAATCTTTATAACTAATTTACAGATTAATCATTTTTTATATTTTATTTCTTTAATTTCAATTTTCTTGATAATTGGGCTGCCAGTTTTTCCGTAATATGAAGCCTTTCTGCCGTATTTTTTATAGAAAAATGTTCTTCGCCAAATACTCTTTTAAAATCACTTATACTTACCGCTGTTCCTTCACATCGGCAATCTCCAGGGATTTTATCTTTTATTTCATAACCCATTGAACCTATAAATGTTTTAAATTTACCGAAGTTATTACAGTTGCCGTCTTTATCAAGCCACTCTTTTGATTCCGATTTATAAAAATCGGACATATATTTGACTATCATTTCTTTATTTCCTGAAAATACCAGTTTATTTGCTCTTATTAAATATTTCATTTTTATTTCCTTTTTTAACTTGCCTTGTAATTATATACGGGGATTAAATGGTC
>CANROV010000171.1 GCA_947632315.1 Candidatus Gastranaerophilales bacterium | reverse complement strand
AAAATTTCTGATGAAGCTATAGTAGCAGCTACGGAACTCTCATATAAATATATTACGGATAGATTTTTACCCGATAAAGCAATAGATATTATAGATGAAGCAGCTTCAAAATTAAGGATTCAAACAAGTGCGCTGCCTCCTGAAGGTAAAGAACTTGAAAAAGAATTAAAATCAGTTATTAAACAAAAAGAAGACGCTATAAGAAATCAAGAATTTGAAACAGCTTCTAACCTCAGAGATGATGAAGCGGATTTAAAAGAACGAATTCGTGAAATGTCAATGAAATGGAGAGAAGACAACGAAGACAATAAACCGACTGTTACCGCTGAGCAAGTTGCTCAAGTAGTAAGCCAAATGACAGGTATTCCTACAACAAAGATAACGGAAGGTGAAAGTGAAAGATTATTAAAACTTGAAGATACACTTCATAAACGTGTTATAGGTCAAGATCAAGCCGTTGTTGCCTTATCAAAAGCAATAAGAAGAGCAAGAGTCGGCTTAAAATCACCCAATAGACCAATCGGAAGTTTTATATTCTCAGGGCCAACCGGGGTAGGTAAAACCGAACTTGCTAAAGCTTTGGCCGAAGCAGTATTCGGTTCGGAAGATAATATGATTCGTGTTGATATGTCTGAATTTATGGAAAAGCATTCAACAGCAAAATTAATAGGGTCGCCTCCCGGATACGTAGGCTATGATGACGGAGGTCATTTGACCGAATTAATCAGAAAGAAACCATACAGCGTAATTCTTTTTGATGAAATCGAAAAAGCGCACCCCGATGTATTTAACATAATGCTTCAAATTTTAGATGACGGTCGTTTAACTGATTCTAAAGGAAGACACATTAATTTTAAAAATACAATCATAATAATGACAAGTAATGTCGGAGCAAGCATGATTACTTCAACAAGTAAGCTTGGTTTCTCGGTTGCTGAAGATGAACAAAAAGACAAATATGAAAAATTAAAAGATACAGTAATGGAAGAAATGAAAAAAGCTTTCAGACCTGAATTTTTAAACAGAATTGATGATATTATCGTATTTGCACACTTATCTAAACCGGAAATCAGACAAATTGTAGATTTAATGCTGAATGATTTATTCAAACGACTTGAATCACAAAACTTGAAGATTGAAGTAACTGATGAAGTTAAAGATTATTTAGGTGAAGCAGGATACTCTGAAGCCTATGGAGCAAGACCGTTAAGACGTTTAATCCAAAAACGCATTGAAGACGGTTTAGCCGAAGAAATTTTATCAGGCAAATACAATTCCGATAATAAAATTGTTCTGAAATTGAAAGATGATAAAATCACTTTTGAATGTGAAAAGGATTAATTAATTAACTTTTATAAAGCCCCTTAAAAAGGGGGCTTTTTTTTTGCAAAAAGAAATGATATAATACAGGTATGAGAAAAATATTATTAAACTGTTTATCTTCTTATTCATCTGACACCTGAAGTGAGTGTCTCATTTTTTAGTGTCACAATTTTAATTTAAGGAAGAAAAGGCGGTTTTGTATGCATAAGTTTGCATCTTGTTTTTCGGTAATATTTTTATTACTTGCTTTAGTAATGCTATTTGGCATTTTATATTTTAATATGCCTCTATTATTAATGGGAAATAAAATTGTTTTATTTGCCTTTATTAATTCATTAATTTTAGTTGCAGTCGGAATATTCTTTGTAGCGTTTAAAGGAAGAATTATTCTGTATTTTGAAAACTACACCAGAGAAAAAAGAATTTAATTTTCACTAAAAACATCATAAGCTTTATATGAACTTCTTGTTAATGGCGAGAAAAATGTGTGCTTTATACCTATTTTTCTTGCTATTATGCTAAGTTCATCATACTCAAACGGTTCATAGTATTTTTGAACAGGCAAGTGCTTTTTAGTCGGAGATATATATTGACCTATAGTAACAATATCACATTTTATTTTAACTAAATCTTCAAACACATTAATTAATTCTTGTTTAGTTTCGCCTAAACCAACCATAAGCCCTGTCTTAGTAAGAATATTTGAATTTTCTTTTATATATTTAAGGAAATCGATTGAGCGTTCATATTTTGCTTGAGGGCGTGCCTTTTTATATAAAGAGGGTACTGTTTCAATATTATGATTAAAAACATCAGGATTAGCCCGAATAACAGTATCAATAGAATTTTTATTCCCTTTAAAGTCAGGTGTCAGCACTTCAATTTTTACAACTGGAGTTTCCTTTTTTATTTCACTTATTACTTGAGAAAAATGCTCTGCTCCGCCGTCAGGTAAATCATCACGGGTAACAGAAGTTATAACGGCATATTTTAAACCGAGTTTTTTCACGGCAAGTGCTATCTTCTTAGGTTCTTCCGGATTTAAAGGCTCAGGAACAGCACAAGTTATATTACAAAATCTGCAGTTTCTTGTGCAATTATTTCCCATAATTAAAAAAGTTGCAGTATTTTTAGAATAGCACTCACTTTTATTTGGACATCTTGCCGCTTCACATACCGTATTTAAGCAATTTTCTTTTAATATATGCCTGACAATTTTTGTTTTTTCGGTATCTATAATCCCGCATTTAAGATATTTTGGTAATCGTTCCATATAAAAAGAATAAACCAATAAATAAAATATTTAAAGTAAATAATTATTTAGCCGTAAGCAAAGCTTCATTATTACCATCAAATGTAAATTCGATTAAATCGTCATCATCCATTAAATCAAATAAATCAGCAGCATAACCTGTTTCTTGCGCTTGGGCATTTTTATCACTAAAATAGCTGTACCCCATATACGCAGAAGCAAACAAAAGACCTGTTATCATTAAACCTAAAACAACCGCTGCCCTTTTATATACATTTTCAAATTTATCTTTGTTTTCTTCCTGAAGCTGTTTTATTATGCTTTTTGAAAAATTTATATTTAAATTATTCTTATATTTTGTTACCGAATTTTTTATATTATTTTTTAACCCGTATGCTCCTGCCAATTCAGCTCTTGCCGGCTTCGATTTCAAAAGATAACGTCTGAACTTTATACTGTCGTCATAACTTAATTCATCATCAATATACGGCGATATATTTTTATAAAATACTTCATATTCCCTTATATTGAATATTTGATTTGATTCTATCTTTTCAAATTCATTTAATAACTTTTGATACTCAAAATGAAGATTATTAATAATCTCTTTCATTTCAAGATACTTATTATAGCAATCAGGACAAACTTTAAAGTGTTCTTGAACAAAAAATTTATCTTCTTCATCTAATTTATCTTCAATATATAAAGACAACATAGCAATAACTTGCTTACAAACCGGTGAATTCAATTTTTCCTCCTAAGTCAAATAAGGTTTTAAACATTCTTGCAATTTATTTCTGGCACGTGAAATTCTCGATTTTACAGTGCCTACATTAGTTTTTGTTATTTTGGCAATCTCTTCATAGCTCAAACCTTGAAGCTCCCGAAGAATAATAACCAGCCTGAAATGTTCAGGAAGCTGACAAATAGTATCTTGTATAATATCAGTCAATTCTCTTCCGAGAGTCTTTTCATCAGGCTTTAATTTGTTATCACATATATTTAATACACAATTATCATTTTCATCGTCATTAAGCCAATAAGAATCAATTGAAACAGAATTCAAGGCTTTTTGTTTTTTTCTGAGTTCGTCATAAAAAAGATTTGAAACAATCTGACCAAGCCAAGACTTAAATAATTTAGGATTTTTCAAATTTTTTATATTTTTTGACATTCTCAAAAGTGCTTCTTGAGTTAAATCGGAAATACTTTCTTTTTGAGCGCCCAGATAACAGAATGAAGCATATATATTTTTTTGTTCACGTCTTATTAATTCTTCAAGAGCGTCATAATCGTCATCTTGAGAATAACAGATTAAATCATATAAATTCATATCCTTATATTTCTTTTTAGAAAAACCTCTCAAACCAAATTCCTTTATTAATATTTTTTGTATAACTAATAAATAATCAAAATAAGCAATATAATCTATGACCCGACAGCATAGTAAGATAGGTATACATTTTTACGATATGAAATGAATACAAGAATTAATCATAAATACAATTAAAAAAATTAATTTTAAAATAAATACTTGACTATAAATTATGCTTTAGATAAACTAATATATGTCGACTTGGTCCCATCGTCTAGAGGCCTAGGACACATCCCTTTCACG
>CANROV010000170.1 GCA_947632315.1 Candidatus Gastranaerophilales bacterium | reverse complement strand
AAAAACCATTCTGTTATGAACTTGTTCAAACAATGCAGGAAGTTACAAAATTCCTTGTTGAAGAAACACATGCACTCTTAGGTTATGTACAATCAGATGAAATAAATCTATGTTGGCAAGATAGCACAAAACTTCCGTTTGACGGAAAGTTGTTTAAATTAGAATCAATATTACCTTCTCTTGCAACAGTAAAATTTGTAAATTACATCAATTATATGTATAATTCTTCAAAAAAATCTGCAGGTAATGAACAATGGAAGCTTTTATATAACAAAGTACAGAAATTGAATCCTGCATTCGATTGCAGAATTTTTCAACTTCCAAATATGGAAGAACTCGCAAATTGTTTTATATGGCGAGAAATAGATGCCGTAAGAAATAGTGTACAAATGCTGGCTCAGGCAAATTTTTCTCATAAAGAATTGCAAGGTCTAAAAACAAAAGCCCTACAGGATAAGTTATTGTTAGAAAAGGATATTAACTGGAATAATTTGAGCGATGACTTAAAAAGAGGTGCTTATTTTAAACAAATATTTGTAGAAAAAGAGGTCGATGATGCTACATGGAATAAAATACCCGATAATAAAAAACCTTTATCAAAAATCGTAAAAAGACCAAAAGTTCAACTTGTCAAATTACCGATAATGAAAAAAGTAGAAAATAAAATGGGTGTTTATTTTAATAATGAAGAACCGGTATTTTACAAAGAGGAAGTATAACTATGTCTGAATACTCTGAATTAATTAAAAACTTCAGTCGCATACGAGATTATATGCGTGAGTTTTTTGTGTTCGGATTTAAGACAAGAAATGATTTTAATCAAAAAAGCAAACGAACATACGATAATGAACGAAGAAGAATTGAAAACTATCTTGGTGATTTAACTAAATGGGAATATGGCGATGGCGGGAAAAAGGTATTTATTTCTGTCGATTCATCTAAAATCCCTGTAAATCCTTTTTATAAAGCATATAAATCAAAAAGTTTTACTGATAATGATGTCATTCTTCACTTTTTAATTTTAGATATTTTAACAAGTAATGATAGGCTTACTCTTGATGAAATAACAGATTTAATAAATGACAGAGTTGAATTTTTGTTTGAACCTCAAACCATAAGAAATAAACTCAAAGAATATACTGAATACGGAATTATTACTGCAACAAAAGAGAAAAAGGCACATTATTATTCTTTGAATAAATGTTATTTTGAGGATTTTGGCATTTCAAATGATGCTATAAATTTCTTCAGCGAAGTTGCTCCTTTCGGTGTCGTCGGAAGTTATATCAATGACAGAATTGATAACAAAAACAAAAAGTTTCAATACAAGCATAACTTCATAGTAAATACACTTGAAGACAATATTATGCTTGATATTATTAATGCAATAAAACAGCAAAAGCGTGTGATAATTGAAAATTATTCTAACAGGGATAATGTCGCAAACAATTTTAATATCTTGCCTTTGATAATTTATGTCAGCGTTCAAACCGGCAGGAGATATGTTATTGCACAAGGCAGAGGTAAATATAGATTTTCTGTTTACCGATTAGATTATATAAAAGGTGTAAAAACTTTAGAAAAAGATGATAATTTTACCCAATTAAAGCAGACATTAGAATCTTGTTTTGAAACATCATTTTCGACTGCACTTGTTAGAGAAGGTAAGCCGGAACACTTTGAAATGACTTTATTTGTCAATGAACAGACTGAAGATTATATTATTAAAAGACTTGAAAGAGAAGGTCGTGGCGGTAGAGTTGAAAAATTAAGAAGAAATATCTACAAATATTCAAACGATGTTTTTGATACAAACGAACTTACAACTTGGATTAAAACCTTTATAGGCAGGGTTGTTGAATTAAGTGGAGACAATAAAAAGGTCATAAACCTTTTTTATGATGATGTAAAAAAGATGGCTGAGATGTACGGAGGTGGCGATGAATAGTTTATTCTCCGAAATATTTGGTTGCTACTATAAAGTTATAACTGAAATAGTTAATAACTCACCACTTTCTGTGGATGAAATCAGAAATATCATAAACGAAAAGGGGTTTGCTGAAAGTTGTTTTCACCTCTTACCAAAACTTGAAACCCTTCCTTTTATTGAAAAGAGAGATGGTAAATATTATTCACGTTTAGAAAACAAAATAAAAATGCCAATTACTAATATTGAAAAATCTTGGCTAAAAGCAATATCTCAAGATCCTCGATTTGAATTGTTTGCAGTTGATTATGACAAATCAAAATTGGATAATATTGAACCATTATACGAACAAGCGCAGTTTAAATATTATGATAAGTATTCTGATGGCGATGATTTTGATAATTATTACTACCAAAAACACTTTCGTAAAATAAATGCGGCATTAGAAAATACAACTCCTGTAAAAATAGTTTACCAAAATCCAAAAGGAAGAATTACAGTTAATCATTATATTCCGGTCAAATTTGAATTTTCTCCAAAGGATGATAAGTTCAGATTTTTTGCGGCAAGAATCCGGAATGGAAAATTGATTGACTATGTCTGCTTAAATATGGGCAGAATTCTTGACGTTAGAAATTCTAATGAAACGTATAAAGGTAAATTAAATCTTGAACCGCATTTAGAAAAGTTTGATTGTGAAGAACCCGTGGTGGTTGAAGTATATGACGACAGAAATGCCATAGAAAGGTTTATGGTTGAATTTTCAACGTACAGAAAAAATAGTGAATTTGATGATAATACTCAAACCTGCACTACAAAAATCTATTATCGCAAAACAGATGAAATCGAAGTTTTAATTAAGTTGTTATCTTTCGGACCAACTTTAAAAGTCCTTGGGTCGGAAAGATTTTTGAAACTGTTTAAATACAGAATTAAAAAACAATATGAGATGATTAAAGGATAATTTATTCATATTCAATCCCGAATAATTCTTTCTCTATTTGCTTAAAATGCTCCGGCGATAAAGTTTTTGGCTTTTGATTTTGTTTTGGCTCAATAATGTGTTGTTTTACTTGTGGCAAATTTTTTAAGATATTCATCAGCGAATACATTTCTGCCTGTGGAGTTTGTTGATTATTATCAATATCGTTTGAAATTTTATCCATAATTTTTTTAGCAAAATTCAGTAGCTCCCGATTAAACAATTCCTGTTCTCTGCCTTTTTCAAACCTCTTTCTATCCCATTCATATTCTTTCTTCCAATAAAATAAAGTCCTGCGCGAAATGTCAAGTTTTGCACCAATCACATCAAGCGTTTGCTTTTCGTAAACATACAAATGCTCTGCCTGTTTCAATTTATCTAATTTTATCATACTTATACCTCAAAAATTATTCTGTCTACTTTAAAATTTGTTTTGTCAGATAATCTCCGAACTTGAAAATTGCAAGTCCTATCAATTATTCCGAGATTTTGAAAATATTTAATCATCTGATTTAAAAGAGCCAAAGTATTTTTCAGCACTTTTGGCGGCAAATTTCTACCCTTACAAAAATAGTAAAATCTTTGAATATCCTCGCAAGTGATATCATTTAACTTTTTATTTTTGAAAAATGGGGAAATATGGTGCTTTAATATTCCACGGTATCTTCTAAAAGTATTATATTTACAATTGTTTTTGACATAATTTTCTAAAAAATATTCAACCGCAGCATCAATTGTAATAACCTTATAATTTGTTGTTTGTTTTGCGCAAATAATAAATTCTTGCTTTGGTTTCTCTTCCTGATATTTGTATAATCCTTTTTCAAATACCAATTTATTTTCGTTCAAAAGTTGTTCAAGTTCTGTTTTACAATCGCATTCTGCAATCATTTCAATTTCGTCAAGGGTAAATTCTTTTAAGTGTCGTGCTAATTTTTCTATGTTCATATTATCTGCTCCATAATTTCTTTTGTAATTTCTGCAAAATTATTATCTTTTGCAAATGTTTCCATTTGATTAATAAATTGAACAATTTGCCTGAACCTGTTGAACTTTGTATGAATATATTCTATTGCATCAGGTGTAAATTGGATTTCTGATAGTTGATTTATTATTTGCCCGATATCACTTACTCCAAAGGTTTCAAATTTTAAAATCTCCGAGAATCTGTCATAAAGGTGCTTGTATCTTTCAAGCTTCCGATGTGCCAAACCCATTCCTATAAAAATTATCGGACAGCCGGTTTCATCGTGAATATCTCGCAAAGTTTCTATGGTTTTATAGTTATTCATAAGGTAGTCAATCTCATCAATAAAAATGACCTGCGGATTTTGTTTCAGCTTTTTGACTATGATATTAAAATTATCCGAAGTCAGAAATCTCGGTATTTCATCAAGCTCTTT
>CANROV010000169.1 GCA_947632315.1 Candidatus Gastranaerophilales bacterium | reverse complement strand
CGGATGAATGCCTAATGTTGAATCCGGCGGCATATAGAACAAATGGAGTAATTTCATCATCGCTAATCTTGGACGTTCCGCTTCTATTGTTGATATTGACTCGGAAGTTACACCAATCGGCACTAAGGCTGCTTTTGCTTTAGTTTTAGAAAGATTTTCTATTTCATCTTCGTTCATAGCCAGTGCAAGTGTATTTTCATCCGCTAATAACGGAGGTCCCAGCCTTGATATTTTGACATCTTCTACTTTTGTTAAAATACCGCCAACTATTTGCGATATTTCTTCAAGTGAGTATTCCCTCATTGTATCTATATCCCTCATAATTATATCCCTATTATATCCCTCTTCTTATTACACTTATTGTAATACGACTAAAGGGAAAATACAATTTTTTTATTCAAAATCGAATAATTCTTTTACTTCTATATTCAGATTATCTGCAATAATTTTTAATTTTGTAATTGTAATATCAGTCTGTGCTGTTTCAACTAAACTAATCATTGAACGGGAAATTCCATTTACACCCAAATCATCCTGCGTTAAGTTTTTACTCGTTCTTAACTTCTTTAGATTTTTTGCAAATTTTTGTAAATATTCCTTGTTCATTTAATTATTGTTAGTTATACTAACATTAATAACAACTAACCTCACTAGCAAAAGGAGATGAAGATGAAGAAAAATAATAATATAAAACTTAGTGAAAAAACTTCGGAAATTGCGTTTAAACTTGAACGGGTCAGCACTCTTATGGAAATTATGGAAAGAGCGCTGGAAGAAGAATTTGAAATTGAGCATAAAAAACTTGTTAGTTTAAGTTATGTTATAAATGATTATTTGGCTGAAATTACTTCACAATTTGATAAATTGGAATGTATTATTACTGAAAATGAAGAGGAGGAAGAATAAAACTAGGTTATGTAATTAACTGTTTTTCATTTTTTCAATAATAGATGTGGTTGATTTACCTTCCACAAACGTTATAAATTCTATTCTGCCTCCGTTTTCCATTATCCCTTTTGCTTCAGGCAGAGTTTCTATTGTATAATCAGCACCTTTTGTATGAACGTCAGGTTTAATTTGAAGTAATAAATCCAATGGAGAATCTTCATCAAATAAAACAACATAATCTACACTTCTTAAAGCGCTTAAAACTTCGGCTCTGTCATTTTCGTTATTAATGGGACGGCCTTCTCCTTTTATGCTTTTTACTGATTTATCAGAATTTAATGCTACTATAAGTATATCTCCAAAACTTTTTGCTTTTTCAAGATACCTTACGTGGCCTGCGTGTAATATATCAAAGCAGCCGTTTGTTGTTACGATTGTTTTTCCTTCTGCTCTTAATCTGTTTAATATATTTTTTAATTCACTTCTTGTTATAAGCATATTTTCTCCTAAAAAAGAGGACAAAAATTGTTTGATTTTTGTCCTCGTATAAGCCTTATTATTTATTATCAGGTGTCGCTGAAAGTTCAGCTATATCTTTTAAATCAGGATTTTTAGAAGTTTGTGATTTTATTTTTTTCTGAATTTCTTCAGGATTATAATTTGAATCAAGATATTCAATTTTTGCTTCTTTTTTCAAGCTGTCAATTTTGTTTTTTAAGAATCCTACTTTACCTTGGCTTTCAAGATAATTAATAATATCTTTTTTGCTTTGTTCAAAAGATAAAGTTCCTGCTTCGTTTCTGTCTGTAATCATAATAATATGATATCCGTAAGGAGTTTGAACAACATCGCTAATTGTATTTGGTGCCATTGAAAAAGCTTTGTTTGCGAATGCTTCAACCATTTCATCTTTAGCAAAGAATCCTAAATCACCGCCTCTTAGCGCACTTACCACATCTTCCGAATTCTCTTTTGCTACTTTTGCAAATGTATTAGGCGCATTTTTTACTTTCGCTTGAAGTGATTTTGCTTTATTATATTGTTCTTGCATTTTTTCATTTGTTTTTTGTTCAAGCTCGCTGTCTGTTATATCTTTATTTTCTTCTTTTAATTTTGCTTTTATTTGTTCGGGATTAGCCGAAATTAATATATGAGAAGCTCTTACTCTTTTCGGATACTTAAATTTATCAATGTTTTCATTATAATATTTTTTTGCTTCAGCTTCGCCTACCGATACAATTCCTATTGAATCAACTAATTTTTTTAATTTTATTTCGTCCTGCAAATCTTTTTTGAATTGTTCATAAGATACGGCATTTGCTTTTAAAATTTCCATAAATTGTTCTTTTGTTCCGAATTTGTTTATAATTTCTTTTTCGGCAGCTTCAATTTCTTCTTTGGAAACTGATATTTTTCTTTTTTCCATTTCTTCATTTATTAATGCTTTAGCAATTAAATTTGAAACGACTTGTTCTCTCATCATTAAAGCAAAGAAGTTATCGGGATCTTTTTTTAAGTCTATTCCCATTTGTTCCATTACTTTACCCGAAGCAACTGTTTCGTATGCCTTATCAAATTCTGATTTGGTTATTACGGTATCATTGATTTTAATAATATTGTTATTATCATTTTTTAATGTACATCCCGTTAATACTGTCATTGTAATAACTAAAAATATTAGTGCTTTTAACTTATTCATTTTTTTCTCCTTAGCTGCTAACCTTTTTGATTTTGATTGAAATCATATTCTAGCTGTAATATATGATAAAATAAACCTGAAAGAATGTTAAATACTTCTTCAAAATTTAAATAATTATTATTTATAATAAGTATACTTTTTCCTTCACTGCAAGTGTTTGGGGCTAAAGTGAATTTAATATATTTCGTAATATTTTTATCTGTTTTTGCATTTAATATATTCCATTCGCCTTTTGATAAATTGGTATAGATTCTTATGGCGGAATCGTTTTCTCTTATTAATGATACTTTTGCTTGTGTTGCTAACAATCTTAAATGTACAAGTTTTATCAGATTTTCAACAGGTTCAGACATTTTGGAAAATCTGTCTTTCCATTCTGATTTTATTGCATCAAGCTCGCTTATTGATTTTACATCCGCTAAGCGTTTATATTCTATAATTTTTTGTTCTTTTGAACCTGCCCATTCATCAGGAATATAAGCTGTTACGTTAATATCTACAATTGCCGGTTTATATTCTTCTTTTTTCCCTTCTTGAATTTCGTTTATTGCTTCTTCTAATAATTGACAATAAGTATCAAATCCTACATTCACCATCTGGCCATGCTGTTTTGTACCCAGTACGTTACCGACTCCTCTAATTTCTATATCCCGCATAGCTATTTGATAACCGCTTCCGAGTGTTGTAAATTCTTTTATGTATTGCAACCTTTTTATTGCGTCAGCCGTAAGTGATTTTGAATTTTTATATAAACAGTAGCAGAAGGCTTGACGGTCTGTTCTTCCTACTCTGCCTCTTATTTGATATAATTGAGCTAAACCGAATCTGTCTGCGTCATGTATTATCATTGTGTTTGCATTTGGTATGTCCAGCCCTGACTCAATTATTGTTGTACATAAAAGTATATCAAATTCTTTATTTAAAAATGCACTCATTATTCTTTCAAGTTCGGTTTTGTCCGTTTTACCATGAGCTATTGCTATTCTTGCATTCGGTAATAGTTCGTTTAAATATCTGCCGAATTCATATATACTTTCAACTCTGTTGTACAGATAAAATACTTGTCCTTCTCTTTCAAGTTCATAATTAACGGCATTTTTTACCAGGGTATCTTTAAATTCTCCGACATAAGTTTTTACCGGAAGTCTGTTTGTCGGCGCCGTATTTATTATGCTCATATCCTTTATTCCCGATAGTGACATATACAATGTTCTTGGAATAGGTGTCGCTGACATTGTCAGTATATCAATGTTTTTCTTTAATCTTTTTAATTTTTCTTTGTGACTGACTCCGAATTTATGTTCTTCATCTATTACTAAAAGTCCTAAATCTTTAAATTGAATATCATCCTGAAGCAGTCTGTGAGTGCCGATTATAACATCTACTTCGCCTAAAATAAGCTTTCTAATTGTTTCTTTCTGCTCTTTTGCCGTTTTAAATCTTGAAAGAAATTCTACTTTTACGGGGAATGGTTTAAAACGTTCCGAAATTGTCTGATAATGCTGCATAGCCAGTATTGTTGTCGGAACTATAACGGCTGCTTGCTTCCCTGACATTACAGCTTTGAATATTGCTCTTATTGCTACTTCTGTTTTTCCAAAACCTACATCTCCGCATATAAGCCTATCCATGGGTTTTTCTTCTTCCATATCTTCTTTTGTTTCTTGGATTGCTTTCATTTGGTCGGGAGTTTCCGTGTATTCAAATGCATCTTCCATTTCGTACTGCCATATTGTATCGGGTTCAAAAGCGTAACCT
>CANROV010000168.1 GCA_947632315.1 Candidatus Gastranaerophilales bacterium | reverse complement strand
TTGCCGGATTTTCTTCTTTGACTTGCAACCCATGATGCTTCTGTAAATTTTGGTATTCTAAGTGAACTTAATTCAACATCAAATATGTTGGAAACTTCATCAATTAGCATTTTTGTTACGGGTATATATTTTTCTTTAATAACCGTGTCACCTATCATAAGGGCTAATCTTCCATTTGAATCTAATAAATTATTAATATTAGTCAAAACACATATAATATCGTTTATATAAGTATCAACTTTTTCAGGTTTTCCAACTTTAAAGAACTCTCTTATTTCATTTTTTCTTATGTCTGCGTGATCTTCTCCATACCACGCAAGTTCTAAAGAATTTATACTGCTATATTTATAAGAATTAAAATATGGAGGATGACATATAATAAGCTTTGCTTTCTTTTTTGACTTGATAGATAAAGCAGATTCTTGTACAATCTGTATATTTTTATTTTCAGGAATAATTGATAAAGAATCAATCATTTCTAATGATTTTTTCTCAAAAAAGGGGAATACGTCTTTAACGGCGGTTTCAATATCAAGGAATAATCTTCCTTGTTGCGTAGTTGCATTTGAAACCCTGCGTACAATAGATAGGAAAGCAACCATAAATAAATTTTTGTATTGGATTTCCATTTCGCTGTTTTGAATGGCAAGTTTTATTTTTGTTAAAGATATCATTGTGTCTTTTAAAAACCAATGTTCAGGATTTTTTAAGCCTATTAATTCGCATATGTCACTGGAATTATCATTCTTAATGCGGTTTTTTATCTCTTCAAAATATTGTAAAGCTTTAATTTTATTAATTTTCGTTATTTTTACCGTGCTGATTAAAGTTGATAAGGGATTGATGTCAGAACATAATGCTTTTCTGTTTAACAATAAAGCTTCTAAGGCTGTTGTGCCACTTCCGCACATAGGATCTATGACAAAATCTTTTTCGTCTGTATATTCTAATATCAGATGTCTTGCTACAACTGAAGGAAATTTCCCAAAATACCTAAATATGCCATGAGAATAATATGATAATGCCTTAGTTGAAGCTGAAGATGTCCATACTTGAACTTTTGGAGAAAAATCAAGTATATTACTGTTTTTAATTAAATCTTTATAATTGTCATAGACATCCCCCAGTTCATATACTTCCATATCAGGAATTTTCTTTTCATTATATTCTTGGACTATCATTATTTCCCTTTTTTTGCAATGTATGGCATATTTATTTGCAATGCATAGTTTTATACTACACCAAATTCTTTATAATTCAAAATTAAAAAAATTTGTTACACTTACCATTAACCTAAGTATTTATGAGGTCATTAATCATTTGTGTTTTCAAATTGATGATACAAAATAAAGTAATTTGTCAAAAAAGGACTTGGGGAAAAAAGTTAATAGATATAAATCTGTTTATGAATTATGTGAAGTTTTGAAAATATATAAGTTCTGTTTGGTTCCGCAAAAAGTTCCGGTAAGGTTTTGTTATATAACAGAAAAATATTTTTTAGAAATCTAAGTTATTTTTTAGTTATAAATTCTTTTACACACATAGTTAGAGCATTTGATTCGTTTTTAAAAAATTAAATAAGTAAAGTTTTGTAACTGTTTTTATTTTAAATAGCATTATTTTTTATTTTTTATTTTGAATATTGTGTATCATAGCAATTGGAGGCTTTAATTATGATTTCATTTGGTTCTATGTTTAATCCCGAAAGAGTATTAGGCAGATATGGAAAATTAGGACTTAACAATCCCGAATATAATATTGAAGGATTAAAAAATGACGCAGAAAGACCAAAAGATTTTCCGGTGTATCCAAATGAATCAATAGGTAGAAGCCAAATAAAGACAAACAATTCAAAACATCCACAACCCAAAGAGTTAGAATTAAGTGATAATGATAAAGATTTTGTATCTAAATTAAGTTCAGACATGTACGGATTCCATCCAAACGGCGATCGTTTTTGGGTTCATTCAATAGAGCCTGTTCAAGGTGGTGTTATGAATATTTGTATGGGAGACGGAAAAATTATAAACGGTGCATCTCGTCATGAATTTGCAAAGAATCGTATTAAAGATGACACTCAAGCATTTCAAATTGCAGGTAAGGATATATATGGCGGAAATAAATTAATCACAGTTGTTAATAATAACGAAACAGGTATAACAACAATGTATACTTGCGATTCTAAAGAATGCTATCCTTTAGCTGTTGAGTGCAAGGACATTAAATTACTGGCATCAGCAATAATTGATAACCTTAGTGCAGTTCAAGGCGTAACCGTTTGGAAAAAATAAATAACTGTAAAAAGGCGCTTGGTTTGAGTATTAGGTTTTAGACGCAGATATAAAAATATTTAGATGCGTCATAGTTTGTCGCAATGGTTATTTATAATTTTTATATAGGTTAATATATAAAATGAAAAAAGTAATTTTTGCCTTGATATTAATAATAGTTTTAATTATTTTATTTTATCCGTATTCGCTAAAGAAAGATTATAAAAAGGCACTTAACTATTGCACACTTCAAACACCCTCAACAAGAGGGGAATTTGAAGGATGCACGGAAGAATATTTAATACAAAAAAATCGCAAAAACTATGAGAAATATAAAAGAATAAAAAGCTTTTGCAATTTTTTATATGATAACGAGTTTGACAAAGAACAATGCGTAGAAAGAATTATATTTACTAACTATTAAATTTATGAACTTCTCTATGAATACATGCCGGTAAATAAATCATATTATCTATTCTGTTATCACCGTTTTGGCAGATATGGTGCAATTCTAATACACATTCTTCAGATAAGCAATCTTTGCCGTATATATCTTTTATTTCTTTATATTCTTCTTTTATCTGTTTGGTTTCTTTCATAAAATAACTATAAACCGGTTGTTCCGTAACATATTCTGTCAGTTTCCAATTCCAATATTTGTCCTGAAATTGAGGAATGATTTTATTTGCTTTTTCTTTGTTCCCTGTTGCTACTCTTCCCAAGTTGCTTACCCAATAGTAATCATCTGAATTTCTTACCTGCCAAAGCTTTTCAAATTTTTCTTTCTCATCTTTTGGCAAATCAAGGCACGTTTCGTAATTCATACTTGTAAATTCTTTTTCAAGTTCTTTATCTTTAAAGAGTTTCTTTAATTTTCTAATTAATTCTTCTTTCTTTTTTTTATCTTTTAAAAGTTCTTTAAGTTCTTTTTTTACTTCTTTTAATGTCATCTTAATTCTCCTTTTTTATACTATTATATATGTTTTCAACCGTTTTTAAATATTCATCCTTTAAGCTTTTCGGGCTTATGATTTTAACGCAATCTCTCCATTTTAAAAGCTCCGTTATAATTTCATAACTTCCGCTTGCCCTAAGGCTAACTTGAATATTTCCGTTTTCAAGAGGTATAATTTTTTGGCTATTGTGAAAATGATACTCCAATATATCATCCGCAGTGCTTTTATCAAATTCTAAAATCACATCCATTACCTCACCTTGAAAAATCCCGAAAGATTTATCGCTAAACTCTTGAATATTAAAATTTTCATCTTTTTCAAAATAGTTATTGATTAACTCAATTTCTTTTAATTTTGAAATTCTATATATCAGAATGTTTTCAACAAAAGGATTGTACGCTACAAGATAAATTCTTTCGCCATAAATCAGTCCGTAAGGGTTAATGAGATATTTTTTATCAATCCGAATTTGTTTTTGAGATAAAATTGCTTCATTAATCAGACTTAAAATATCGAATGAAATATTTTCTCTAAATCCGATATGAGCGCAGTAGGCTTGATTTAAAAGCAATTCATCAACATCATTTTTTAAATATTTGTTGGGATTTATTGCTTTTATTTTTTCTGTAATCGCATTCAATTTTTTCTTTTGTACAGGCGATTTTTCAAGCTTTTTATAGTGTTCAAGAAGTGCAAAATCATCCGAATTAAACTTAATTAAAGAATTTGTACTTCCTTTTTTAAATCTTCTTCTTTTTTTGTTATCGGTTTTATTTTGAACCGTTTCAATATAATCGCCGTATTTTTCCACAACCGCTTCCATCATGCGCTCTGCCGTTCTTTTGGAACATTCAAAATGCGAAGCAATATCGGATGTTGTAAGCCCCTTATAGCTGTTTTGAAGCATTATAATCAGTTCTATAATTTCATCAATTTTTTTATTTACGCTCATAATTTTTCCTTTAATCTGTATTTTATTTTATAACATAATAGCGACAAAATTTGTCGCATTATAATCATATAATTTTTTTTGTCAGCTAAAAGTAGGTTAAATATGAAAATGTCAACAAAGGATTTTTTAAAAAAATATGATGAATTTATGAATAAGAAAGATAATTCAAACAAACTTGATACATCTAATGTAGTGTCGCACTTTACCGCCGACTCATCGTCGCCGTACAAGTGCTCACCTTTTAAAGTTGCCACTCCAAAATTTCGCTCACGTTCCTTATCG
>CANROV010000167.1 GCA_947632315.1 Candidatus Gastranaerophilales bacterium | reverse complement strand
GAGAAGCCTATGATAAAGTTGCAAGACTAATAGGATTACCATATCCCGG
Source organism: Candidatus Gastranaerophilales bacterium (assembly GCA_947632315.1). Taxonomy (GTDB): domain Bacteria; phylum Cyanobacteriota; class Vampirovibrionia; order Gastranaerophilales; family Gastranaerophilaceae; genus Avigastranaerophilus. The sequence continues at coordinate 4,423 of CANROV010000167.1, read as the reverse complement.
AGGAGTAAATCTTGATAAACTGGCACAAACAGGTAATCCTTTTGCTTATAAACTGCCTGAAGCAAAACTTCAAAATGAATTTGATTTCAGTTTTTCAGGATTAAAAACCGCTTCTCTCCAATTGATACAAAAATTAAAAAAAGAAAATTCTGTTCTGCCTAAAGCAGATATTGCAGCAAGTTTTCAGGAAAATGTATCTTCAACACTATTAAAAAAGACAAAGAAAGCTTGTGACAACATAAATTCAAAAACAATTGTATTAGCAGGCGGTGTTGCTGCCAATTCCGAAATAAGAAAAAAGTTTTTTAAACTTCAAGATGAAGGATATAAAATATATGCCCCTGAGATGAAATATTGCACCGATAATGCTTCTATGATAGCTTCAAGCGCCTATTTTTTAGCAGGAACAACGGGCTCACTTAATGTAGAAGTTTTTTCAAGAATGTAATTATCAAGTTATTCATAAAACTTCAAAAGATTATTAATATCAGTTTCTAAATATTGCGCAAGTTCCAATATTTTACCTAAAGACATATTTTGTCTGCCGTTTTCTATACAGGCAAGATAATTTTGGCTCACATTCATTCTTAAAAATATCACTGTACTAAATAAAAAAGCCGCATACGCGGCTCCGTTTGGAATTTCCCAAATCTCCTCTCCCTTATAGTCTCTCGACTAACACCTTTCTTCACAGGGTAAGAAAAATTACACTTATTACATTAAACCACTATTATTTAATATTGTACATACCATTTTTTTATTTCCCCTTTTTAAATTGTTATCAATACACTCAACATTCAATGATATTAATGCATTTGTTGAATATAACCATTTGTTAAGTATCTTCATAAAAGTTAATAATAATCCGCTCAATAATGTAGTTGTATATTTCAGCATAAAATGTTATCATTTTGTATAATCGGAAGTTATTAATTATGCAGAAAGAATTATCTTTAGCTTTTGTTTGGCACTTTCATCAGCCAAACTACCAAACCCAGCCAAACGGCATTAGATTAATGCCTTGGGCAAGACTCCACGCAGTTAAAGACTATTTGGATATGCTGATTATCCTTGATAAATTCCCTAATATTAAACTTAATTTCAGTATTGTACCTCCGCTTATTGACGCAATCCAAGATTATTCCAATGACGGGCATGATATCCACTCCAAACTTACCGTTACCGACGTTAACGACTTGACTGATGACGATAAGCTCTATATCCTTAATTATTTCTTCGACGCTAATTATGAAACCCTTATTTCTAAAAATGAAAGATATAATGAATTATATCTAAAAAGGTACAGCAGTGAAGATATTGGAATTGATGACTTTTCACTTGAAGAATATTCCGATATTATGATGCTTTTCAACCTTGTTTGGTTTGACCCGATTTGGAAAGATGTTTATCCCGAATTAAAAGAATTTGAAGAAAAAGGCAGAAATTATTCTCTTCTGGACAGACAGGAATTAATTGAATTAAACAGAAAAATTATCAGACAAATTATTCCGTCTTTTAAAAAATATCAGGATTCAGGCAGAATTGAAATTATTACAAGCCCTTATAATCATCCTATAATGCCTATATTAATCAATCCGAACGATTTAAAAAATCCCTCTTTAAAACATGAATTGCCTGATTGTAAAATTGCGTTAATAGTTGACGCAAAAGAACAGGTTAAAAGCGCAATAAAAAAAATAGAAGATACCTTCGGTAAACCGCCAAAAGGTATTTGGCCTAGTGAACATTGTATTAGTCAAAAAACTCTTGATGTCCTTGCTAATCTTGGTATTTCTTGGACTATTACAGATGAAAGCGTCCTTTCCAATTCTTTAAACAAAGAATTTGTCAGAGATTTTAGAGGGTGTTATGAAGATCCTTATGACGTTTGTTCTCTTTATTTATATAAAACCAAACGTGAAAAAGAAATTAACATTATCTTTAGAGATTCTATAATTCCTAATCTGATTGGTTTTGAATATCCTAACCATAAAAGCATTTTATGTGCAAATGATTTATTTGACAGAATAAAAACTGTTTTTGATAAATTAAAAAATTCTCCCGATAAAAAACATATTCTTACTATCGCTATGGACGGAGAAAACTGTTGGGATTCTTATCCGCAGGACGGAAGAATATTTTTAGAAAGACTATATTCTCTTATAAACGAAGATAAATCAGTTAAAACGGTTTTAATAAGCGAATATATTGAAAAAAATAAAACAAGTGCCAAATTATTAAAAAAAGTTACTGCCGGCTCTTGGGTAAATCAGGAATTTCAACTATGGATTGCCGAGCCTACAAAAAATCTCGCTTGGCAATATCTGACTCAAACAAGAAATGATTTAAAAACAGCTGAAAAATCAGGCAGATTAACAAAAGAACAAATAAATTCAGCTAAATCCGAAATTTATATTGCGGAAGGCTCCGATTGGTTTTGGTGGTACGGTGAACCTAATAACTCGGGTCAAGACCATATTTTTGACTTCCTTTTCCGTGAACATTTAAAAAATGTTTATACGATTCTTGAAAAACCAATACCAAGTTATCTTGAAATGCCTTTAATTTCTTATATGGGTAAACCGCTTAGAAATCCAAAAAGAGAAATAACTCCGTTAATTAACGGTATGATTAAAGATAATGACGAATGGTTGTCTGCCGGTTGTATTGATATTCCCGCAGGCCCTGTCCTTCAGGATAATAAGCTCTTTAACAGAATTTATTTCGGATGTGATAAAGATAATCTTTACATCAGATTCGATATTAATAAGTATTTACTTGAAAGCAGAGAAAGCTTTAAAGAATATTTCTCGATTTACGTTTATATAAAAGCATATAATAACTTAATTGAAACAACTTCACCTTCAAGGACTACAAATAAAAAAGATTTTATTTTACCCGTACTGCTTGACGGATATACTCACGAAGTTAAATTTGCACTTACCAGCAACAGAAAATATCCTTTGCAATTTTCAACAGCGGTTAAAGACGGCTTATGGGCGTTAAAGTGGGGTCATCATATTAAATATGCTCACAAAGAAATTTTTGAAGTATCTATTCCTTTTGATGATTTAGATATACAATCAGGCGAAAACTTTGATTTCTTCTTTATTACAGGCTGCAGCGGTGTTGCAGAAGAAATTTACCCCAAAGATGTTCCGTTATCTCTTACAAGGCCATAACATTTATTTGACTTATATTCTCTATAATAATGGGGAAGCTGTCAAATCTCTGCTTTTTTATGCCGTCTAAAAATTTTACCCGGCTGACTAATTCAAGCTTAATAATACTCTTTCGTTTTGGGCTTCATTTTACAACCCTCGGTTATCGTAAAATTTTTTAAACACAATTTCACTCAGCTTTATTCTCTTAGGTATTTTAAAGTGCAGCTTAATCCATTACCTGCTTTTGTACAATCCTCTGCTCTTTTTTCTTCATTTGCGTCAGCAAAAGGAGGTACAAGTCCTCTCCCCGGAATATATACCATATAAAATATATCTTTTCCTATCGTATTTGGCTTTTTATCTCCGTTAATATCAACGGCAATTGACACGGAAGCTCCGTCATATTCTATGTTTGCAACATTTTTTGCGTCACCTTCGTCCCATATGTTAAAACTGGCATACATTCCGTCATTTAATATAACTGAAACTATGTCTGTTCCTAAACCTTTGCCGGGTCTGTTTGAATCAAATGAAACTATTTTTCCGTTCAGTGTTTTTGTATCATCATCACACCAGCAGCCTTTTGTTTCATAGCATACTTTTGATGTGGAAAGTTTTGGTTCGATTAAATTAAACCATTCATTCATACTTTGTTTACTGCCGTTTTTTACGGTTAATTCTTCTAAGATAGCATCTTCACCGGTAACTTTCAGCATTGACATGGCATTTGATATTGTAGTATATGCTTTTCTTACTTTTGCTTCTCTCTCTTTTTCCTGATAACCTGCAAATATAAAAGACAAGGTTAAAACAGCGACAATTCCAATTACTATAAAAGCCATTAATACCTCTGCAAGTGTAAAAGCTTTTTTATTCATTGTTAACTATCCTTCAAAAACTCAATGGTAAATTCATTATACTAAAACAAGATAAATTCAGCAATATATATAAAATCGTTTTAAGTTTTGCTTTATTTACCTGAGTTATTTAATTCACAATTTTTCTCAATTATTTATGTATAAGATTTTGGCTGATTCTGCTTCAATTTTTCGCCTCGTCTCCGCCCTCCCGTCATATTGATTTTTCGGGCGTGCTTAGACATTCCGCTCCGCTTCAAATTACTGCGTATTTTTTTCGCTCCGCCTGTCTCTCGCACTTACGGGCTTGCTCGGCTTCAATTCCTTTCGCCTCGTCTCCGCCCTCCCGTCATATTGATTTTTCGGGCGTGCTTAGACATTCCGCTCCGCTTCAAATTACTG
>CANROV010000166.1 GCA_947632315.1 Candidatus Gastranaerophilales bacterium | reverse complement strand
ACTCAAGCCGACTCCATGCCCGAAGCCCCCGCCTGAAAATTTATATATAGGCAGTTCGGAATCAATATAATTTATTACGAAATTAGCACTTGGAAGCGAAATGCCGTTTTTCTGAAAACATCTTCTTATAACAAGCTCTTTTTGAACTATATATGTATTTTTATCCGTTTCAATTTGCAGAGAAATTATTTTCCCTGACTTACCTCTTTTTATAACTTTTATAGAAATAAGTTTTCCGAAATCCTCCGCATTTATTAATTGAGGAGTTATAAAACCTGTTTTAGATTGTGCAATCATTGTTTTTGAAAGAACTTCTTCAAGTTCATCTTTTGTCCATTCTTTAGACCATCTGTAATACGGTGATTCATCATCAAAAGCTTCTGGTTTTTGTGTATAAAATTTTTCGGCATTTTCTTCATTATCCAAATCAGGGAAATCTTTATTATCAGGTACTGCTGTCAGATAATGAATATCATTAGAAGGAAATACTCTTGTTGTAGGGTCGGAAAATGCATACTCATAGCTTTCCGTATATCCGCCTGCCGTTGAACTGTATAATGCCAATATTGGTTTATCATCTTTATCTATTGCAATAATTCCGTTCGTTTCTTCAATTGCTTCATCAGAAAGGGTATTTTCTGTATTCGCTCCGTAATATACCTGACAAGCAACGGAATCACATAAGTCAAACTCTTTATATGCTTTTACTCTTGGCGTTACGGCATAATTTCTTGCCGCAACAGTTTGAGCCTTTAATGCTTCCAAACCAAATCTGACAGGCATTTCATTGGGTACTACTCCCCTTAAATAATTTTTTAGGCTTAAAACGTTTACTATAGAAAATTTACTTATATCTTTACTGCTTCTTGTTAATTCAATGTAGCCTCTATATAAAGCCTGTTTCCCTTTTCGTTTTAAATCTTTTACGGATATTAAGTTGTTTTCATCCGTTATTATAAGTATAGGGCCGGTTAAATTTTTTGCTCTCAATTCATCATCAACATAAATCCTGAATAAATTATCTTCTGATGTGACTTTTATTGTGTTTGATTCATCTGTTACGGGGACTGTGTATCCCGTTGAAGAATCCATTACTCTAAGAGTGTTAGCATTATTAAATTCAATACTGTCAAAAATATATGCTGAAAAGTTATTATTGCTGATACCTACTCTCACAGGTATATAATTATCACTTGCATTTGCACCCGTCAAAAAAGTTAATAATATTATTAAAGTTATTATAAGCTTTTTTAGCACTTATTTTTTATACTCCCATAATCTTCTTGCCTGAATTTATTTTATAAATTTTTACAGTAATATTTATAATTAATTATAATATAATAAAATTATTAAGAAAAGGAAAACATAATGAGCCTCAATTCAACACCATCAGGAGAAAGAATTCATATCGGTTTTTTCGGAAAAAGAAATTCAGGGAAATCCAGTTTAATAAACGCAATAACAGGTCAGGATTTAGCTATAGTGTCAGAAATAAAAGGAACTACTACAGACCCTGTCTATAAAACAATGGAAATTTTACCTCTCGGCCCTGTTATGCTTATTGATACTCCGGGGATTGATGATGAAGGTGAGCTGGGTAAACTTAGAATTGAAAAGACAAAATTAATCCTTAACAAAACAGATATTGCTATTCTTGTTGCGGATTCAATAAACGGTTTATCAGATTATGATAAAAACTTAATTTCAACTTTTCGTGAAAAAAATATTAAATATATTATTGCATACAATAAATCCGATTTAATTACAAATTATAATAATCTTAAAGAAAATGAAATTTATGTAAGTGCAAAAAATAACAACAACATATATGAATTAAAAGAATTAATAACAAAAATATATGAAGAAAATCCGAATTTTCAACCTCTTGTACAAGACTTGATAGAAACTAATGATACGGTTATACTTGTAACTCCGATAGATTCAGCTGCACCAAAGGGCAGAATAATACTTCCTCAACAGCAGGTTTTGAGAGATCTTCTGGATAAAGGTGCAGTAACAGTTGTTGTAAAAGAATATGAATTGATTAATGCATTAAATGCTCTAAAAAATAAACCTAAGTTAGTTATTACTGATTCTCAGGCATTTAAAAAAGTTTCAAAAGAAACTCCCGATGACATACTTCTTACATCTTTTTCCATACTTTTTGCAAGATATAAAGGGGTTCTTAATTATGCTGTAAAAGGGGTTAAAAAACTGGAAACATTAAAAGATAACGATACAATATTAATTTCGGAAGGCTGTACTCACCATAGACAGTGTGATGATATAGGTACGGTAAAACTTCCTAATTGGATTAAAAATTATACTAATAAAAATCTTAATTTTGAATTTACATCAGGCGGAAGCTTCCCTGATGACTTAAAAAAATATTCTTTAATAGTACATTGCGGAAGCTGTATGTTAAAAGACAGAGAAGTAATTAACAGATACCGTTGCGCCGAAAAACAAAATATTCCTATTACCAACTACGGCATTACGATTGCATATATTCACGCTATATTAAAACGCAGTCTTAAAATATTTCCTGATATTTATGATGAATTGTTAAGAAATTGAAATATATCCTAAACCAATAAACATCGAACTTTTTTCTCTTTAATAAAAAATTGATAATATAAAAAGTCAATTTTTAGGGCATATATTTTTTATATAAAGTATATACCATTTAAATAAAAAAAAAGAGGATGATATGAGTTTCTTTTCTGATATTAACGGATTTAATGCAAAAGCTATGAAAAGTATTAATGATAATGCAGAAAAAAAACAAACGGGAATTAATGACGAAGATTATTCCGAAGTTGATTTTTGCTTAGGATATGAAGAAAATGCTAATACTGTAAATAGCAAAAACGATAACGGCTTAAGCTTGTTTGAAAAACATTACGAAACTGATTTAGAGTCATTCTCGGAAGATTCATTTGACAGAGAGTATTTTGATTCGGAAAATGAATTTTAAAAATAATCATATATATTATATATAAAAAGACCATTTAAGTTTACTTGAAAGGTCTTTTTAACCTTTTACGGCACCTTCATTTTGTCCTGAAACAAAAAATTTCTGCATAATAATAAAGAAAATAATAATAGGTATGATAGAAATAATAGACCCTGCAGCAATTAAACGCCAATTTGCACTAAACATGCCTTGAAGGTCATTAACACCTACGGGTAAAGTATATAAATATTTTTGAGTCAAAACAATACTCGGCCATAAAAATTCACCCCAAGAACCAATGAATGTAAAAATAGCAAGAACTGCCAGGGTAGGAGCGGTCATTGGAAGAAGAATATTTTTCCAAATGTTAAAAACACTGCATCCGTCGATAAAGGCAGCTTCCTCCATTTCTTTTGGAATGGCTAAAAATGCCTGCCTCATTAAAAATATACCGAATGCATTTACTGCAAACGGCAGTATTAATCCAAGATATCCCATAACTATTCCGTATGAATCCACAAGATGAAGTTTTAAAACTATCAAATAAACAGGAAGCATAATTGCTTGAAAAGGAATCATTATTGTAGAAAGAATTAATAAAAATAATAATTTTTTCCCTTTAAATTCCATTCTTGCTAACGGGTAAGCGGCAAGCGAAGAAAAAATTAAATTTAATATTACTGTAAATGCCGCAACAATAAAACTATTCAAAAAATATAAAAGAAACGGGATTTTATTCCAAGCATAAATAAAATTTTCAAATGTAAAATGTTGGGGGATAAACTTAGGCGGATATTGAAATATATTTTCATCTATCCCTTTTAAAGCAGTTGAAATTAGCCATATAAAAGGAAATAACGATAAAACCGACATAAATATTAAAAAAGAATGAATACTAAATCCTTTGATAATTTTTTTAATCATAATTTATACCTCTTATTATCAAAGAAAATAATATTTATAAGTGAAAAAATCAGAATTACTATAAGTAAAACAACGGAAGCACAAGAAGCCATAGCTAAATCCAAATTTTCAAACGCTTTTTCATATACATAGTAAACAATTGTTTTAGTTGAATTTAACGGCCCGCCTTTGGTCATAACATAAATTTCCGTAAAAACTTTTAATGCGGAAATGGAAGAAATAGTTACAACAAGAGCTATAGTTGGCATAATATGAGGAATAGTGACAGTTAAATGTTTTTTTAGTTCATTTGCCCCGTCAACATCTGCAGCTTCATACAGGTCTTTTGGAACGCTTATTAATGATGACAAATATATCATCATATAATATCCTATACCTTTATATATTGTTACTATAGCAACAGATAACATGGCAAATTTACTGTCTGTAAGCCATCCGATATGTTCTAAACCTATTACCTGAAGAAAATAATTTAAAATCCCTTCCTGAGCATAAATCCATTTAAATGCAATTGCTACTACAACTATTGAAACAACTACCGGAAGGTATATTAATACTTTATATATTGATACACCTTTTATCTTTTGGTTAATAAATATTGCAACTATTAGCGGAAATA
>CANROV010000165.1 GCA_947632315.1 Candidatus Gastranaerophilales bacterium | reverse complement strand
CAAAAAAATTATAAAAATAAAAGGTAAAAAATATATATTTGAAGAACCTTTAGGTGCTGATTTTGCCATTATATACGGAACAAAAGTCGATAAATTCGGTAACGTTTCGTTTGAAGGGACTACAAGAAATTTTAATACATCTATGGCTACTGCTGCAGATGTTGTTATAGTTCAAGCTGATGAACTTACGGATTGCATTAACCCAAACGAAGTTGTTATTCCCGGAATTTTTATAGATTACATTGTTACTCGGGAGAATAATTAATGATTTCAACTATTCAAGACTTAACAAAAGATAAAATAAAAGAAATCGTAGCTAAAAGAATTGCAAAAGAATTTAAATCAAATGAAATAGTTACTCTTGGTATAGGACTGCCAACAGAAGCAGCAAATTACATACCTGAGAATGTAAATATAATCATTCAATCCGAAAATGGAATTTTAGGTTTAGGAAAAGTTCAAAAAGGCCCTAATTATAATAAAAATATAGTTAATGCCGGAGGCGCATATGTAGAAGTCAAAAAAGGAGCTTGTTTTTACGATTCTCAAATGGCATTTACAATAATGCGAGGCGGACATATAGATGCAACTGTATTAGGGGCGCTTCAGGTTGATGAAGAAGGAAGTATAGCAAGCTGGCAGATTCCAGGAGAGTTTGTTCCTGGCATAGGAGGTTCTATGGATTTAATAGTAGGGTCAAAAAAAGTTATTGTAGCGATGACTCATACTGCAAAAAATGAACCCAAAATAGTAAAAAAATGCACCCTGCCTTTAACCGCATACAAAGAAGTGGATATGATTATAACAGAACGAGCTGTTTTTAATGTCACATCTGACGGTTTATTTTTAACCGAAATAAATCCTTTATTTTCTGTTGAGAATATAAAAGAAACAACAGGCGCTGACTTTAAAGTCAGCCGTTATTTAAAAGATATGCTGATTTAATTTATTGGTCGTATTCTTTTTCAAAACCGAACAAAGAACTTACCGATTCTCCGTCGTGTATTCTTGAAATAGCCTCGCCTAACAATGGCGCTACACTTAATTGAGTAATTTTTTCGGGTAAAAAGTTCTTATTAAGCGGAATAGTATTAGTAACAACAACTTCTTTTATAGGCGCTTTTTCAAGTCTTTCAAGAGCAGGGCCTGAAAATACCGGATGAGTTGCACAAACATAAACATCCTTAGCCCCTTTTTCTTTTAACAACTGAGCAGCACCGCATATTGTTCCTGCAGTATCAATAATATCATCAAACATAATACAAGTTTTATTTGCAATATCACCGATTATATTAACTGCAATAGCTTCATTATGGCGGTTTCTTCGTTTATCAATAATAGCCATAGGACAATTCATCTGCTTTGCAAAATATCTTGAACGAGTTACCCCGCCCATATCAGGACTTACTATAACTAAATTTTCCTGAGGAATATTTAATTTTTTTACATAATCAACAATAACAGAAGCCGCATAAATATGGTCAACCAAAATATTAAAAAATCCTTGAATTTGTCCTGTATGTAAATCCATGGCAAGAATTCTGTCAGCACCTGCGGTTGTTAGCAAATCCGCAACTAATTTTGCTGTTATAGCTTCTCTGCCTGATGTTTTTCTGTCTTGTCTTGCGTATCCGTAATATGGAATTACTGCAGTAATTGATTTGGCACTCGCTCTTTTAAACGCATCAATTATGATTAAAAGCTCCATTAAATTTTCATTTACGGGATTACAAACAGGCTGAACTATAAAAACATCATCACCACGTATACTTTCTTGAACTTGAACGTATATTTCACCATCGGCAAAGTTTTTAACAATCATCGGCCCTACGGTAGTTCCGAGATATTCTGCAATTTCCTCAGCCAATTTCATATTCGAGCGTCCTGCGAACAATTTTATATCATGCGTAGGATTAATAGTTTTTGTACCCTGCGGGAATGCCAATTCCAATTCCATCATTTAATGCCTCCTGAAAGCTGTTCGATTTTTGTTTTTACCCAATTAGAGAATATTCTCATCGGAGAGCGTGTTATAGCCAGTGAATATGGTTCTACATCTTTTGTTATAACACTCCCGGCACCTATTGATGCCATTTCATTTATTGTAACAGGAGCTACCAACACAGAATTTGAACCGGTATTTGCTCCGTCTTTTATTATTGTTTTACTTTTTATCTTTGATATAGGATTATAATTGGCAGTAATAGTACCTGCTCCGATATTTACCTTTGAACCAAGCTCTGAATCTCCTATATAACTTAAATGTGAAACATTTGTATTATCTTTGATTATTGATTTTTTTATTTCAACAAAATTACCGATACGAACATTATTACCTATTTGCGTTCCGCCTCTGATTTGAGAAAACGGGCCTATTTTACAGTGTGAACCTATTTTATTTTTACCTGTTATGTAAACATTAGGAAGAATAATCGTATCAGCCCCGATTTCAGTTTCAGGTGAAATATATACGGTATCTGGATCAATAATTTCTACCCCATCTTCCATAAGTTTTTCCACATTTTTTCTGTTTAATATCTTTATTGCCTGTGAAAGATGTAACTTTGAATTTATTCCGAAAATTTCTTCGTTGTTATCCAAAATATATGACTGAACATTTAAATTTTGATTAACAGCCCATTTAACTATATCTGTCAGATAATACTCGCCTTGTGCATTGTTATTTTGAAGAGAATTAAATGCAGGCGAAACAGTTTTCCAGTTAATACAATAAATACCCGCATTAACTTCTTTTACTGCTTTTTGTTCGGCTGTTGCGTCTTTTTCTTCCGCAATAGCTATAAATTTTTTATTTTTATCTCTTATAATTCTTCCGTAATTTTTCGGATTTTCAAATATAGCAGACATTACAGTTAAATCAGCTTCATTTATTTCGTGAAAGTCAATAAAACTTTTGATAGTTTCGGATGTAATTAAAGGAGTATCACCGCAGATAACAATAACATAGCCGTCAAAATCTTTTAAATACGGCATAGTCTTATTAACGGCATCCCCCGTGCCTAATTGGGGAGATTGAAGTACACATTTTGCATTTGTATAATTTTCATTAACATAAGCCTCTACTTTTTCGGCTTCATGCCCGACAATAACGAAATTTTCACTGACGTATCCTGTTTTATTAACAGAATCAATAACATAACCAAGCAAAGGTTTATCAAAAATAGTATGCAGTACCTTGGGCAATTCAGATTTCATCCTCGTGCCTTTTCCTGCTGCAAGAATTACAGATTTTACTTTTCTCGTTAACATACTCCAATCCTTATGGGATTATAATACTATTTTCACACAAAAATTAAAACATGTAATTACAAATATTGTTATTATTTTGATAAAAGTTAATAATAAATATTAAGTTTTAATAATTTTTTTTTATAAAATAACAAAAAATAATATTATCAATTTTATAATAAGCATAATGAAAAGGGAAATTTTAAAAGATGAAAACAAATGAAATCGGAAGCAGAAATATTCCAGTAAGAGCCTTGGCAGGCGGTCTGGTAGTAGCAGGAACAGAAAGATTATTAATGCCGTCAACTACTAAAGCAGCTTTAAAAATAGCCGGACAAAGTGAAGACAAATTTATAAAAGATTCAGTAAGTGCCGCTAATGAAACAATGAAAAATCTTGGTAAAACCATTAATTTAAATCTGGTTGCAGAAAATGCAAAAACACTTTATCCTCAAATGAAGAATATTGCAAAACGAGCAAGCAGTTCACTTTTAATAACATTTGTGTTAGGTACAATCTTTTCTTTTGGTCTTTTAAAACATCAGCAAAGAAAAGAAAATGCGCAAAATCAAACAAATGCATAAATATTTTTAAAGTATTAAAAGAATCTGAATATTAATGTTCAGGTTCTTTTTTATAGTCGATATTTTTAAGCATAAACACAGTTGGAATTAATATAACAGCAGCAATAGCAAACATTCTGAACGTATCAACGAAGCCAAGTAATGTTGACTGTTGAATCAATTGGTTATAGAGCATATTTTGAGCCATATATTGAGCCGTTGCAGGATGAGTATATTGAGCCATGCCTGCCGCCATTGAAGCTAAATGGTCTTGATATACAGGGTTTAAATCATTCAAATGTTCAACTAAATTATGCTGATGCATTTGTGAACATCTTGCAATCATTGTGCCGGAAAGTGATGTTCCTATTGCTCCGCCGATATTTTTCAAAAGATTTTGCAATCCCGCAGCATTTGTCATTTGTTGATTACTTAAAGTCACTGCTGATAGGGCAATACTGGGAACAAGTGAAAATCCCATGCCAAGTCCCAATATAAAATTAGGAAGAGCAATTGATGTCATTGATATTTCAAGATTTAATTCGCTCAGCATAAATCCTGCAACGCAGATAAATATTAAACCAATGCATAATAAAAATCTGTTATCAATCTTATTTGCCAAAGCACCTGAAAGGATTACTGAAACGAGACTTCCTGCGCCTCTGGGCATCATTGTAAGTCCGCTTAAATAAGCATTATACC
>CANROV010000164.1 GCA_947632315.1 Candidatus Gastranaerophilales bacterium | reverse complement strand
TATCCTTGTGCCTATAAAATAAGATACAATGACAACAATTCAAATGGTGTTTATGACATATTGGATGATAAGGGAGAAAAAGCAGGTGAAGTTGCAAATTTATCATCAAAAGGAGATAAGCCTAAATTTGTGGCAGTTTGTTCTTTCAGAATGAAAGATGATACAATAAAATAATAATTTTAAACCTGGGTCGGGTTGATACCCGACCTTTTAATTTTTTCAATTCTTTATCCTAATTTATTATACTAAATTGTTTAAAATAATATTCAATAAATTACTCCAAGTATTTAACAATGTAAATCTTTAATCCAAAATCAAACAGATTTTCTGTTTTAAAATTTTATTATAGAATTTGCAAAAATGATTTTTTAAATATAACATAAAAACAGAGGAATATATGACCGCAAAAGAATTATGCACCTGCAAAAATATAAATTGTAAATTTCATCCTAAAAACCATGGTTTAGGCTGTACACCTTGTATTGAAAAAAATTTAAAAATGGACGAGATGCCAAATTGTTTTTTTGATAAAATTGACCCTGAACATAAAAGAAAAGGCACAAAAACAAAAGATTATGCGGAATTTTTATTAAATAATATAAAAGGAGTTTAATTATGTCATTTTTAGAGTTAGCGTGTGAAAGATATTCTTGCAGAAAATTCAGCGATAAAAAAATCGAACAAGACAAAATTGATAACATCCTTGAAGCAGGCAGAGTTGCTCCGACTGCTGTAAACTATCAACCTCAAAGAATTTTCGTTTTACAAAGCAAAGAGAGCCTTGAAAAATTAAAAACGGTTACTCAATATCATTTTGATGCTCAGCTTGCTTTTTTAATTTGCTATGATAACACCGTAAGCTGGAAAAATCCTTTTACTAATTTTGATGAAGGAGTAGTAGATGCAAGTATTGTTACAACACATATGATGTTAGAAATTATTGATTTAGGCTTAGGTTCAACTTGGGTCGGGTATTTTGATTCAAAAGCGGCTCAAAAAACTTTTAATTTAGCCGATAATATTATTCCTGTTGCAATACTTCCTGCCGGCTATCCTGATAAAGAACCCTCTCATATACACAATACCAGAAATGAATTATCTAAAACGGTTCAATATTTATAACTTCTTGATTAAATCGCAATTTTATTTTTTAACTTTGTTACTTAGTGTTAATTTTTTGCTAATTTTCAAATTGGACTTTTCCGAAATGATCAGCTAACTGTAAAGAAACACTTAGTTTTACAAAGCGAATTATTGAGCCAGAGGCGAAATCAATGAGTCTGTATGCGTTAGCTGATTATTTCGGAAAGATAATTTCAAATTTTTTATAATAATTTACATAAAAAAATAGAATAAAATCAAAAAAATTAAAACTTCAAGTCTCTCTATAAATTTTGTAATATATAACTATAAATTGTTGGAGTTAAAAATTATAAAAGTAATTGTTAAAGTAGCACTTTAGATTAATAATTAATCTTTTAGTTTGGTTTGCAAATTTTTTGGTAATTTTTCAAACCATTCTTCTTCCTTGCCTGCGTCGGGTAATATCTCCCCATATCCTGCCATATCGCCCGGTTCAAGACAATTTAAAAATACCCATATATCATATTTGGAAACATCTGCAATTTCACAAACAACCTCAACAATTTTTTTTGTTAGCTTAGTTCTGGTTTCTTTTGTTCTTCCCGAGCGGATATCGCCATAAATCCATATTTGCGAGTCTGATAATTTGCCTTGTAAATATCTTCTGTCATTATTTTCGTGAAAAATAACCTGCACAAAATAGTCAGGTGCATTTGTAAAATCACAATGAAGTTTTGTTAAAGACTATGCAATACTATCTTTTTGGTCATTAGTCAATAAATTAGGCTTAACCGTAATTTGATACGTAGGCATATATACTCCTTAATTTATAATTATATTAAAACATGTTTGAGTATTTTGGCAAGATAATTTTAAATATTTTACAGTTTATTTTATACAGTTTTTTTGTTTTAGTGTCATAAATTATAACTCTGTGATTAGACATAACAGGGATTATAAATCAATATTTTTATTAATATTTACCTTATGAGATATTTGAAAATAACCTTGACAAAGTCATAAAAATTGGGATAATAAATTAGGGATTATATATGAAACAATATTTAATAAATAAAAATTCAGATGAATTATTGATGTTTTTTACAGGTTGGGGCTGTGATGAATATGAATTTGAGCACCTTGACTCCAAATTCGATGTTTTACTTTTATATGATTATTCGGATTTAAATTTTAATTTTGATTTTTCCAAATACAAAGAAATTAATTTAATTGCGTTTTCTGCTGGCGTTTTTATTGCATCAATTTTTGATTTTAGCAGTTTTAAGATAGATAAAATTGATAAAAAAATAGCAATATCAGGAAACCCTTATTTATTTGACGAACACTTAGGACTTTCAAAAAAAATACAAGAATTGCTCTATAACGTAAATGAAAACAATGCAGATGAATTTGCAAGAAATTATTTAATAAAAACAGACGAAGAATGGGAAAAATTTCACCATTCAAAAAGAACAATCGAAAGTTGTAAAATAGAATTTAACAGTTTAAAAGAGCTTTATAAAACAAATAAACAAAATATTAAAGATATATATAATGAGGCAATATTTGGCGAAGACGACCCTATTTTCAATATTTCTGCTCAAAAAGAATTCTATAAAAACAGATTGTGTTATATAAAAAATGCACGTCATAATATATTTTTTAAAATAAAAAATTACGAACAAATATTTAATTTTAATTTTTCCGATTATTTATGATTTTAATATCATAAATCGGGCAAACATCGGGCAAAATTTATATCAAATTTCTAAATTATTTAAGTTGGATCTCTAATTATTTTCAAGAGTTTGTTTTATACAAAAAACAATTTTTTGTATGGGCATTTATTATTCCTATTGCTTGAAGATAAGAATATATTATTGTAGTTCCGACAAAAGTCATTCCTCTTTTTTTTAAATCTTTTGAAATTTTATCAGATAATGGGCTTGAAGTTCTGATGTCACAACTTTCATAAATGATTTTATTATCCGAAAAAGCCCAAATATACTTATCAAAACTGCCAAATTCTTTTTGTATCTGCTTAAATATAAAGCTGTTTTTTATGCTTGCTTTTATTTTTAATTTATTTCTTATAATCCCTTGATTATCAAGCAGAGTTTGGATTTTTTTATCATCATATTTAATTATTTTATTAATGTCAAAGTTATCGTAGGCACTGCGGAAATTCTCTCTTTTATTTAAAATACATTCCCAACTAAGCCCTGCTTGAAAACTTTCTAAGATTAATAATTCATATAAAAGTTTATCATCATGACAGGGCGTTCCCCATTCTTCATCGTGATATTTAATATATATAGGGTTTTTCATATTAACCCAAAAACATCTGTTTTTATTTGTTTTTAAATTATTTTTATTCATTACTTAAATCTTTGTTTTAAATAAATATTTTACAAGTAAGATCAAAACTCCTAAACCAATAGCTACCTGAATAGGGTAATATATAACATCTTGAGGCTTTAATATCATAGGCATTAATAATGCCCCTGCTGAAGGCGGGTATAGAATTTTTGTTTTGTTATAGATTAAAAACATAAATAAACAAGTTAATATTGCAGCTATAATTAGAGGTAAATCAAAATATATATTTAGTAAGAATCTGAAAATTGTTCCTATTAATGCTCCTGTTACCATAATTCCCCATATTTTTAATAATCTTTTTCTATTAGGACTCATAGTATTTGATAGTTCTGCAAAAGTTACCACAACAGGCGGCGAAAGCCAAAATAAAAAACCTTGCGATAGGGGATAAATTGATATTATTGAAAAAGTTAAAAATAGTTTAGCCCAATGTTTAGACATCATTTTTTGATTTATTTTTTCAGGGAAATATTTATCCTTATGTCTGTAATGATATTTTTCAAGTAAATATTGTCCAATTACTATTGCAAAAACCATAATGCCTACTGCTAAAGGATAAACAAGTGTTTCAACATTCATAAAAATCGGGAAAATTCCTGCCGGTATTGCTGGGATAAATGTTGTTTTAAATACAACAAGCGAGATTGCCGTAAATAGGAATGAAAAAATTACTTTATAATAAATCCCCAAAGGCAAATATTTAACAAGAAGAACTCCAACTAAAGCAGACATCGTTGTTAAAAGCCAGATTCTAAACTTATCCGTATTCCAAGGCTGTCTTTTTGCTATCCAACCGCCTGTTAATATAGCTAGAATTTCAGGGAAAATTATTTCTCTATGACCTGTGACTTGAGCAGATAAAAACATCAAAAGTGTTAAAATCCCTGCATATAAGTATCTTTCAATTTTTCTGATTTTTAATAATTTTATATTCATTTGATTACCTTTTACAATGATGTCCTTCTTCGTGGTGATGGCAGTGATGATGGTCGCTTCCTTCTCCCGAGCAAGAGTTTTCGCCTGATTCAAGAGTATTTGACAAATATTTTTCTAATATTTCT
>CANROV010000163.1 GCA_947632315.1 Candidatus Gastranaerophilales bacterium | reverse complement strand
CTTTAGCCCAAGCAAAAGAAGGAAGATTACATATCCTTTCAAAGATGAGAGAAGTAATATCAGAACCGGCAAAAGAATTATCGCCTTATGCACCAAGAATATTTACTATGACAATACCTGTAGAAGATATCGGAACAGTAATAGGCCCGGGCGGTAAAAATATAAGAGGTATTATTGAAGCTTCAGGAGCTGAAATTGATATTCAAGATGACGGAAGAGTAACTATAACTTCTAATGATAAAGAAGGCGCTGATATTGCGATGAGAATGATTAATCAAATGACATTTAAACCGACAGAAGGAATGGTTTGCAGAGGAAAAGTCGTTAAAATTGTTCAATTCGGTGCATTTGTTGAATTAGCTCCTGGCAAAGACGGTATGGTTCACATATCTCAAGTTTGCAAAGAAAGAATAGATACTATAGAAGGCAGACTTAATGTCGGAGATGAGGTTATCGTTAAGATTATCAAAATTGATGACAGAGGTAAAGTAAGCTTAACAATAAAAGGCGTAACAGAAGAAGAAGCAGCTAATTGCTTATAATAAAATTAAATCAGCCCAATTAAATTTGGGCTGATTTTTTAACCGAGGTTTTTTTGAATAATATTTTAAAATATAATTGCATATTTGGCGGCGGCGGTATAAGAGGTATGTGCTATATCGGTGCAGTTAAGGCACTGAAAGAATACGGAATACAAATAAATTCAATAGCAGGCTCTTCAGTCGGTGCTGTTTTTGCTTCTCTTTTAGCTGTTGGTTATAATGAAGATGAAATTCAGGAATTGTTTTATGATTTTAATCTTACAATGTTCAGAGATATAAATTTAACTTTATTTGTAACCGACATATCTTTGAGTAAAGGAGAAATATTTCTTGAATGGTTAAGAGAAAAAATAGAGCAAAAATTTTATAAAAATAACTACAAAAAAAACGGAAACAAACCTGTTCGATTTAAAGATATAAAAAATGATTTGCATATATTAACCGTTGATATAAATACAAATACTCCGTTTGTATTTTCCAAAGAATCAACACCGGATGAAGAAATAGCATTTGCAGTAAGAGCCTCAGCAAGTCTGCCGGGTCTTATGAAACCTGTCAGTTATGGTAATTCTCTTTTAATTGACGGCGATATGATAAAAAGCTGGCCGGCATGGAATGTTTTTACTTCTCTTGATAGTGATAATACAAGAGTCCTTGAATTTAGACTTGAAGGCTCCAGAAAAAGTAATGATATAAAAAATCCCATTGATTATCTTAACTCTATAATTAATATTGTATGGTATTTTTCAACAGAAAATGTTTACAACTTATATCAGCAAAATGACAGATATGATTTTGTCGTAATAGATACTAAAGAAATTATTTTGTTCGATTTTAATATAGATAAAAAGATAAAAGATGAACTAATTGCAAAAGGATATAATGATACAAAAAATTATATTATAAATGTTCTTCCTAAGAAAAAAAGAATACTGGCAGAAAAATACAAATATATTGTTGAAAAGCTGAAAATATTAAATATATATATAGAAAGTTCAAATTACGAAAAAGCTGTTAATAATATTAACGAAATACTTTCCAATATAAATGAAATGTACAATTATATTGATAAATACATATATCGGGAAATAAAAGATTTAAAAAATATCTTATATCTCAATGAAAAAAAGACATTAATATTTACAAATAAAATAAATAATAAAAAACAAATAAAAGAACAAAACAATATTTTAATACAGAACATAGAAGCTCGAATAGAGGAACTAAATTCATACAATATGAATTTTAGTAACAAAATTTAAGATTTTAAACTTTAACTGACAAATTATTTTATAATTGATATTTATATAGGCAGATAGTGGAGAAAAATATGACAAGCGAAAGCTTATTAGAACGGAATAAATTTTTAACACAAAAAAAGCAATTGGATAAAAATTTAATTGCATTCAAAATAATAGACGGAATAAAAGATATATTGGAAGAAGATAAACAACAAAAACAACCGTTATTTTTATCTATAGACGAAAAATTATTAATAAAAATAGTAAAAGAATTTTTATCGGATAAAACAAGACAATATTTAATCGGAATAACAGGGGAATCTGCTTCGGGGAAAACAACATTAGTAAACTATGTTTCAAAGGCAATAAGAAAGAAATTATATAATGAATCATATACATCATTATGCTGTGATGATTATTATAAAGACACATCAGAAGAATTAAAAGCCGCAGGCAGTTATGAAGCATTGTATAAAACAGGTTTTAGTTTTGATAAACCGGAAGCAATAAATTTAGAATTAATGAGAGCGCATCTCATCAGCTTAAAAAACGGATGCGGAGTAAATGCACCTGAATATGATTTTGTAACTTGTGAAAGTATACCGAACAGAGCATATAAAAATCCGACAAAAGCAATACTTGCCGAAGGGTTATATGTATTAGGAGAAGAACTTGTTGACTTATTTGATATAAAAGTATATGTATATACACCTTTTGAAAAAATAAAAGAGAGATGGTTCTTAAGAGCAGTATCAAGAGGAAAAACAGGAGCAGCGGCAGAACATCAATTTAAAGACGTTAATACCACCGCACAAATATACATCCGACCTACAATGAAAAATGCTGATATAGTTATTAACGGTTTAACTTCGGCAGAATACATTGAAGAAATTTCAACAAAATTTATAAATTTAATAAATGATGTAATAGATTTTTACAGACAAAATTAATACATTCAATAATGTTTTAAAACATAAAAATTTAAGATACAATATTTAATTATTAAAAAATTTATATTTTTTTGTAAAAAAATGTAAATTTTTTTTTGATAAAAAACCAAAAATAATTAAAGAAAAACAGTATAAACGCCGATATAACAAAAAGACAGCAAACAAAAAAGACTACAAAACAAAATTAAAACAAGGCAATTTTATTTATAAAGATGTTTTATTATATATGTAGTCTTGTCAATGCAAAGGAGAAAAAAATTGGCGAAACCTACAGCAGCGGCAACTCTACAAAATGAAATTAATAAGGTAAGAAGCTTCTTGAACTTCACAAAAGCTTTTTTGAAGAAAAAAAATCCGATAAAAGCATTCATAACGGATACAATATCTTCAATTCAAGAGCTGTTAACAATAAAGCAAAAGCTCAAGAAGATAGAATACCGAATTAATTACGAAAAATACAAACTGAAGAAAACAGAATTAATTCTGGCCCAAAATTCAGAACACGTATTTTTAAAAGGCAGGTCACTAAATCAGACAAGGTAAGTAAAATGGGATTTTTAGTAGCATTCAACAGAAAATTAACATTACTGAATCACAAAAACATAATTGAAAGTAAGATTGCTGACATAAACTCTCAAAGAGTCGGTTTAACAAACAAAATTTCAGAATTAGCTTCCCAAATAAGTGACTTAAATGATTCTGAATCACCTTCAGTTAAGAAACTGGAAGCAACAAAAACAAAATTAGAAGCATTAGATAAACAACTGTCATTAAGACTTGAAACATATCAATCACAACTGCAAGCTATAAATACGGAATATCAATCTGCAGACACTATGTTACAGCAAAATATCCAACAATCTTTCTCATATAACGGACGATAATAAAAATCAATAAAAAAATAAAAGTTTAAAGGAGATAATTATAAAATATTATCTCCTTTTCGTTTGACAAATTACATCTTCACTTTAAAATAAAAAAATATGAAGATAAATATTTCAGATATAGAAAACAACGAAAAAAACTTTTCAGATATAAATTTTTCAGAGATTATAGAAGAATTTAATAAAGAGACACCTGTTAAAGCAAAGTTACGGGCAGAACTAATTGGAGATATAATAAAAATTACAGGTGAAATTTCTGCTTATGTAAATTTAGTATGCGATAAATGTTTAAAAGAATTTACAAAAGAAATAAATTTTTCAGTAGAAGAAACATATAACCGCTATAGTCTTGAAGAGAGCTACAGTCAAGAGTTTGAGCTTAAGTCAAATAATTTTTCGGTAGATTTAAACGGCGAAAATGAAATAGATATTACAGATTTTGTTTACCAAAGTGTAATATTACATATACCAAATAAACTTGTTTGTGATATAAATTGTAAAGGAGATGAAATTATAAATAAATATATAAAGAAAGAAATTTCAGATCCGAGATTAGAAATATTTAAAAATATAAAAATAGAAAAGGATAATTAATTATGGCAGTACCAAAGAAAAGAACGGGTAAATCAGCCCAAGGACACAGAAGAGCAAACTGGAAAGGCTCTGTTCCCGAAACAACAATATGCCCGAATTGCGGAGCAACAGTTTTAACACACACAGTCTGCACGGAATGCGGAACATATAAAGGTAAACAAGTAAGCAAAAAAGTAAAAGCTGAAGAAAAAAAAGCTGAATAATATAGTAAAAAAGATGGGGATATAGAATAGTATGACTAGGATAGCTATAGATGCAATGGGAGGAGATAATGCCCCTAAGGCGATAGTAGAAGGAGCTGTATGGGCGTCAATGGAATATAATATTCCCATTGAGCTAGTGGGTAAGCTATATGATATTGAACGAGAACTTGACAGAATTGATCAAGAAGGAATAGTA
>CANROV010000162.1 GCA_947632315.1 Candidatus Gastranaerophilales bacterium | reverse complement strand
GCCGGCAGGAGGCATATTAGATAATTTTGAATTATCATCAACACTTAATAAAGCCAAATTTCCAAACATATTAAGGTCTTCTTCACTCCATTTGTTATCCGTAATGGAGTGCTGAGGCTCAAAATGTTCTATAGAATTTCTATATTGGACTTCCCAGCTGTTATCCAATGGTTTTATTATATCTTCATAGCCTTTTTTATATAAAAGATAATCTAAATATGAGAATACTATTCTTTCTATATCAAATCCGCTTTAATTTTATCCAGTGCATTGTTTTTGGAGAAGTATATGTAATACGAAGACAAGCTTCAAGAGTTTTTAGCTGATTATTATTAATTTGTTCTTCCTTTCCCTCAGCTTCTCTCAAAGAAGCTCTATATTGAGGTTTATTGTCGTATTTGTATAATTCCTGCAGCGCCCATCTTCCGTTTATGTATTTGCTTGTGTATTCACGTTTAATTATGTATTTATCATATAAAACACGGCATTTTAGCATTTTTATTATAAAGTCTTTTGCTTTTTCTTCATCTTGCCAATTGTCTTCTAATTTGTTAAGAAACTTTTTATCATCAAGTGATGATTCTTCCTCATCCTCGGAATTTACGGCATTTACTTGAAGCAGAAAATTAGGAAATGATAAGACTGATTCAAATCGTTCGTTTTCTTCATCATTTTTTTTATTTTCGTTTGGAATTTTGTTATTGCCTTTTAATATTTCTGACAGTGTTTGTTTGTCTTTCGGGTCTTGTGAATATTCCGATTTATTTTGGGATTCATTGTTAATAATTTCTTTTATTTCTTCAAAATTAATGTTTTCTTTGAGGTTTGACCAGTCATCAGTAAATAATCGGTTTCTTATTTTGTAAGGGAAATTCATTTGTACATATGAATTCATATCGTAACAACAATCCCAAATTAATGAAACGGTATTTTGACTTTCTATATCATTATTAAAAACATTGAGAAATTTAGATTTCGCAAGTTCATGCAGTTCCAGCTGTTCTCCTCTTGTATTCATTATTTCAAAATAATGGTTTAAATCAATATTTTCAGGTACATTTATTCGTATCAGATATGTTGTGTCTAATTTATTTATAAAATTATTTATATCAATTTTTTTCTCATTAAAATATCTGTCAATTAATTTTAATCCGCTATATAATTCGTCAGCATAAAAATCGTTGGAGTTAGTTTCAGGATAATTCCGTATTAGTGTACTTAAAGTTTTTTGATATTTCTCTCTCGCTTCAAATTTAAGTGAATTTTCATTAATATTTTTATTTAAAAATATTCCTAAAAGATAAAGTGTAGTCAGTCTTTGTTGTCCGTCTATAACTTCATAGGTATTATTATCTTTTTTATTAACAATTAATGTGCCTAAATAGTAATTTCCTTCAGCTGAAATAATATCATCAAGAAGCTGATGTATTTCTTTTTCTCCCCAAGCATAATTGCGTTGATATATAGGAATAATATATGTATCATCGTTAAAAATTTTTGATATTTCTATTTGTTTTAAATTATCATTCATTATTTTTCCATCCGTTATATTCGCAGATTTTATTATATATATCGGAATAATTATTATTCTCAAGGTTAAACTTCTGTATGATTATTAAATTAATATCTTCAGGTTTTTTCATTTCGCTTATGTAATTAAAAATATTAATTTCGTTATTCTCATTATTTCCAAGCGCATATTTGTTTATACTTTTTTTATACACAGACTGCAAAGTTAATCGCAATTTATAGCACCATGTGTATGCAAATTTTATAACATAATCATTATTTAAACTTTCAATTCCGAATCTGTCGGCAAATAACAGTAAAACACACTCAAATAGCTGTTTCGTATATTCTTCACCCAACAATTTATCAGGAATATATTTGGCTTCAAAGTAACTGTTTATTTTACTTCTAATTTTATTTAATAAATTTTTATAATGGAAACAGAACATAAAGAAGCGCTTTCCTGCTATTATAGGTTGATTTAGCTGAAACTGATTGAGTTCTGTATTGTTTAAAAGTTCTTTATTCCCTGAATTATTGAATTGCTCCGTAAAAATATTACTTGCTTTATGATAAAGCGCATAATTAAAAGTGTTATTACGTGAAATCCCTTTAAAAGTATCAATTTTATCAGACGAATAAAATAGCCCGTTTTTACCCTTTATCCATTGAATTATAGGAAATAAATAATCTTCAAACAGCTTTATTAATTCATTTTGCTTAATATTTTCCCACTTATTTATTATTTTAATTTTTAAATCTTCATCCATATCATTCATTTCTCTTAAATGATAAGATTTTAATAAATCATGAGGTGCAAGCTCTTTCCCTCTTGAGTTTTGAGAATCAAAAAATTGAAATGCTTCTTGTACATCATTTACAACAATTTTTATAAAAAAGCAATTATTTAAAAGATAGTTCAGGTATGATTCTTTTTCTTTCAGCCGTAACAGATTATAATTATCTTTCCCTAAGCAAAAAAGGAGCAAAGCTATAGTTGTTAACCTTTGCTGACCGTCAACAATATTATATTTTTTATTATCATCATTAAAATGAAAAATTAATGTTCCTAGCCTGTATTCTTCAAGCTTATTTTTAAAAGCACTATAAGTATCATTAAAAAGAGTATTTGCGGAATTTTCACTCCAAGTGTAGGGACGTTGAAATTCGGGGATTTCTATATTTAAATCCGTTATTTTTTCAATATTAATAATATCAGGCTCATTTTGTAAAAGAGTCATTTTATACTTCCCAAAATAAATTATACTTAAGAAAATCTAAAAAAAAAGATATATATTTTATTTGTTTATGATTTAATAGTAAGAAAGACAGATAAAAGGAAAAAAATATGCAGGCAAGACGTGCGGCAAGAGAGTTAGCATTAATATTATTTTCTCAGATGGATTCAATCCAAAATTTAAATAAATGGGATTTTCAGGATATAGTATTAAAATCAGTTAGGACACTTACGAATAATTCCGTGGATGATTTAAAATCGGCAGCTTCATCAATATTGGAAATGAAAGCATATGTTGAAGATTATGAATCAAATCACAAAACAAATTTAGAACGGCCGTTAGAAGTATCAAATGTTCCTGTCCCTATGCCAATGACCTCAGATATGCAATGCAGATTGGATGAATTATTAAATATAGCAGAAAAAACAATGCTTGCACTTGAAATTGCCGAAATGACCGCACTTGAAGAAAATTCTGACGTTAAAGAATATATAATAAAAATAGCTGATACTTTTAAAGAACACAAAGAAGAAATTGACGAACAAATAAAAAAATTTGCACTCGGCTGGGATATAAACAGACTTGTAAGAATGGATAAAGATATTTTAAGGATAGCTATTTGCGAATTGGTTTATATTAAAGATGCACCATTAAAAGTAATAATAGATGAGGCATTAGAGCTTGCTAAAAAATATTCTACCGATGATTCCGCTTCATTTATAAATGGAATCTTAGGCAAAGTAGTTATAGAAAATAACTTAAAGTAACTTTAGGTACGAATTATGTTTAATTTCTTTAAAAAAAATGAGTCTGAAACTTCTCAAACTCAAGGACAGGAAGAAAAGGCAAAATCTTTTTGGAAATTTTCTTTTGAAGGATTAAAAAAAACAATTTCTAATACAACACAAAGTTTGGTAAATGATGTTGTGTCAGAGGTTGAAGAGGAAGAAGAATTTGATGATTTTATCCTTGATGATATGGAAGATTTGTTAATTAAAGCAGATCTAGGGGTAAATCTTGCTTCATCAATAACTGATAAATTAAGGAAACAAACAAAGGTAAAACCTTCTCAAATTAAACAGTTTTTAAAGGAAGAATTTACACAAATACTAAAAAATGCAGGCTCTTGTGACCTGAATATGAGTGATGAAGGTCTGAATATATATTTTATAACGGGAGTGAACGGAGCAGGTAAAACAACATTAATAGCAAAACTTGCTAATAATTTCAGATTGTCGGGGAAAAAGGTATTATTGGCGGCAGGTGATACATTTAGAGCAGCGGCTGAAGAACAGCTTGATATATGGGCGCAGAGAGCTCAGGTCGATATTGTAAGAAAAGACGGTATTGATTCTGCTGCGGTAGTATATGACGCAGTAAAAAAAGCGCAAAATGAAAATTATGATGTGCTTTTAATAGATACTGCAGGCAGACTGCATAATAAACATAATTTAATGGAAGAATTAAATAAAGTAAAATCAGTAATAGATAAATTAGCCCCCGAATCCTTAAAAGAAAGCATATTGGTATTAGATGCCAATACGGGGCAAAACGGAATTTCACAAGCGAAATTATTTACGGAAGCAGTAAACTTAACATCTGTAGCATTAACAAAACTCGACGGAAGTGCAAAGGGCGGTATTATAATTGCTATCGCCAAAGAATTTAACCTCCCCGTTAAGTTAATAGGTGTTGGCGAAAAACTTGAAGATTTAAAATTATTTAATCCCGAAGATTTTATAAATGCACTTTTTGAAAAATAACTGACAAAAAATTTTTTTTTTGATTTTTTATATAAACATCGAAAGGAAAAAAAATGATTATTAATTCAATGAACTCTGTAAATGCTAATTGTTTAAATTTTGGTGCTAAAAAAT
>CANROV010000161.1 GCA_947632315.1 Candidatus Gastranaerophilales bacterium | reverse complement strand
GATAATCAAAAACTAGCGGTATTAATGGCTGGATTTACTGGAATAATATTATATCTTGTGGTAGATAGTATAAGTAATTTACTTGAGAAAATAGCGGAAAGAAAAGCAGCATTATTAGGAGATAGTGCAAAGTTAGGGTTCATAGGTTTTTTATATTTGGAATTAATAGATGCTTCTTTTTCACTTGACGGAGTTCTGGGAGCTTTTGCGATAAGTAAAGATATAATAATTATTACGATAGGATTGGCAATAGGAGCTATGTTTGTACGTTCATTAACAATTTTTATGGTAGATATGAAAACACTAAAGCAATTTATATATTTAGAACACGGAGCGCACTGGGCAATAGGTTTTCTTTCAATTATAATGTTTATCAGTACAAGAGCTGAAATACCCGAAGTAATAACGGGAGGTGTAGGCTTAGTTATTGTTTCGGCAGCATTTATATCATCAATAATTCACAATAAAAAAATAAAGCAATCAGAAAACGTTACATAATTGATTAAGCTTTATTTTAATTGTAAAATTAACCTATACATAATAAGAGGGATTTATATATGAAACTAATGGAAGGTAAAAAAGGCGTTATTTTTGGAGTTTCAAACACTCATGGTATCGCTTACGGTATTGCAAAACAACTTTTTGAAGCAGGTGCGGATATTGCGTTTACTTATGCCGGCGAGGTTATGGAAAAAAGAGTAAGACCAATTGCCGAATCTATGAATGCTAAAGTTATAATGTCTTGTGATGTAACGAAAGAAGAAGAAGTTCAAGCAGTATTTAAAGAGCTTGAAAGAGTTTACGGAAAAATTGATTTTGTTGTACATGCCGTAGCTTATGCAAATAGAGAAGATTTAACAGGCGAGTTTGTTAACACTTCAAAAGCAGGTTGGGATTTAGCTATGGGTGTAAGTGCATATTCTCTTGTTTCATTAGCAAGAAATGCACAGCCTTTAATGAAAGACGGCGGTTCAATACTTGCTTTAACATATTTAGGCGGTGAAAAAGTAGTTGCCAACTATAATATTATGGGTGTTGCAAAAGCTGCACTTGAAGCTTCCGCAAGATATTTAGCAGAAAATCTAGGAAAATACGGTATAAGAGTAAACTGCTTATCTTCAGGCGCAGTAAAAACCCTTGCAGCTTCAGGAATCGACGGATTTGGAAAAATGTTAAAAGCTGCTGTTGCAAAAGCTCCTTTAAAGAGAAATGTTACTCTTGAAGATGACGGCAAAACTGCTTTGTATCTGTTATCCGACCTGTCATCGGGTGTAACGGGTGAAGTTATTCATGTAGATTGCGGCTGTCACTGCGTTTATGCTTCCGGTGAAGAAATGGATCTTGTTACAAGATAAATTAACGGAGCTTTATTCCGGATAAATTATTAAACGGTTTTTACAATTATGTAAAAACCGTTTTTTTATAGTTTATAAATAAAAAAAATGGTATTATATATTTGTTAAAAATAGATATAAGGAGTTTTAAATGAACGCTACGGCTGTAATCACTTGGGCTTTTTTACAGCAATAAAAATCCTTTATGCAAATTATTTCTGATAATAGAGAGGAAAAAACAATGGATGAAGCTACTTTGAATAATTTTACTTCATATTTTCAATATGAAATATATAAGGATACTCTAAAATATGAGAAGTATCGAATTTTTAGGATAATAATCGTATATATTATTATACCGATATTGTATATTGCGTTCATTTTAAGAAGTCCATTTTTTTTCAATGATTTCTATGAGGGAAATAAGTACATATATAAACTGCTAAATTTGTTTGTAGTTATAATTTATTTCTGTTTTCACACGTTTTTGACAAGTATTTTGAAAAATAAAATAAAAAAAGAGATAATTGCGAAAGTTTTAAAATTTGTTAATATGACAACCAGGGATAAAAAATCAAAATTGTATGGAATTCAAAATACAGTTGCCTCGTTACATATTTTCCCAAAATTTCAATATTGTTACTGTGATGATTATATAATGGGTGAATATAAAGGGTCAAAACTAAAAATTTACTATATTAAATTAAGTAAAATAGAAGGATTGAATAACACAATAATTTTATTCAATGGTGCATTTGTTTGTTTACCCGATTTAAATTTACAAAAAGCAGATATAGTAATAGATTCTCATTTATCTAAATCGTCATTGGAAAAAATTGATGTAGAAAATGAAACATTTAATAAGGAATATAGTGTATTTACTAATAATCCGAATGAAGCAAAAAGTTTCTTAACTCCCGATGTTGTAAATAAAATTATTCAATATACTCAACAACATGGAAATATATATTTTTCTTTTGAACAAAATATGTTAAATTTAAAAGTATGTCCCAGTAAGAATTTATTTGACGTTCCGCTTAATAAAAATTTGACTGATGTAACAAATTACATTAATATTATAAATGAAATTGAAAACATATATGAAAAATTGGATTTTATAATGTCATTAATCAATGATGAGACTTTAGAAAAAATTAATCAAGGAGAATTATAATATAAAAATTGAAATAACTAATATAAATGAATATTATAATTTTTTTAAATGTTCAATTATACCAATTTTAAACAAATATAAAGAAGGTGATTCAAAAAGAGAGAGAACCGGGAAAGCAATAACGAAATTGGTATGTATTATTTTAATATTAGAAATATTTTTTATTAAAGACAAATATTATGAGCTTGAAATTTTTTCTTTTTTATGCGTGCTGTTGTTTCTATTAATATTTAATTTTCTGGTTTTTGTACATTTTTATAGAATTTTGTATCCTTTTATCAGACCGGACAGCAAATTTGAATTGTTTTTAGGTGTATTAACAGTATTATACGGGGAAGATGAAATCAGCGAGAAAAAAATTGAAAATAAAAATGTATTTGATTGTGATTTTTTTGAAAGAAATTCTAATTTTACCTTTGAAGGAAAATATTTAACAAAAAAAAGTAAAAATATTAATATTTATCAGGTATATAATTATGAACAATTATATATTGGTGATAAAAATGTATTATTTGACGGAGTGTTGATAAAATTACCGTTACCTTTAGGTTTAACAGATAATTTCGTTTCTTTTAAACGTAAGAAAAATAATTCAGTCAATAAGTGTAATTTAAATGAAGAAAATAAATATTATAAAGTTCCCATTCCAAATAAAAAATTGGCACGAATCTATGAGTTATATACTGAATCCCCTCAAAATGCACTTTTATTATTGTCTGCTTTTACAAATTTAATAATGAAATATCCGGGAAAAGTTTTGTTCAGCGTTGAAGATGGTTTTCTAAATGTCGGACTTAATTATACGATACTAGATGGTGTTTTATTTAATTATAAATACAAAAAAGATTTAAAATTTTTTATTGAGGCTATGAGTATTATAGAAAAGATTAATGATGAAGGAATTTTGTAGTTTTTTAATTAAAGTGTATTACAGGCAAAAACTTATTTATTAATCTTTTTAGATTTTCATAGAAAATTGATTATAAAACTCTTCAAACCTGTCTTCAAGTATACTGTTTCTCATATCGTGAATAAATTTTATTAAAAATCTTATGTTATGAATGGAAATAAGTATAGAAGCTGTCGCTTCACCCATTCTGTAAAGATGTCTTATATATGCTTTAGTGTGATTTTTGCAGGCATAGCAGTCACAATTAAGGTCAAGCGGGGAAGGGTCTTTTTCAAACATTTTATTTTTAATATTCTTTTTACCCTCATAAGTAAAAAATGAGCCATGACGTGCATTACGGGTAGGCAGTACGCAGTCAAACATATCTACTCCCCGTTTCACTCCTTCCAATAAATCTATTGGAGTTCCTACACCCATTAAATAGCGTGGTTTATTGTTTGGAAGCAAAGGGGCTGTTAATTCAACCAAATGATTTTTTAATTCCGTCGGTTCACCAACACTGACTCCGCCTATCGCATAACCGACAGCGTCATATGTTGAAATTACTTTAGCACTTTCTTTCCTTAAATCATCAAAAAAAGCACCTTGAACAATCGGAAAAAGTGCCTGGTCTTCACGTGTATGCACGTTATAACATCTTTCAAGCCATCTGTGAGTTCTTTCCATAGCCTTTACGGCATTGTCATAATCACAAGGATACGGCGCACACTGGTCAAACGCCATAGCAATATCAGGGCCTAAATCTTGCTGTATTTCCATCGATATTTCAGGATTAATATAGTATTCATCCCCTGTTTTTGGCTCTTTAAATTTAACTCCGTCTTCACCTATATTGTTTAAATGTGCTAAACTAAATACCTGAAATCCCCCTGAATCCGTTAATATAGGTTTATCCCAATTCATCCATTTATGAAGGCCGCCAAATTCTTTTATAAGTTTATTTCCCGGTCTTAAAAACAAATGAAATGAATTTGACAATATTATTTGCGCCCCCGTCTCTCGTAAATGATGATTTGTAAGCATTTTTACGGAAGAATGAGTACCAACGGGCATAAATATAGGCGTTTCAATATCTCCATGCGGAGTATGCAAAATACCGGCTCTTGCGTGTGTTTTTTTATCTTCCTTTAACAGTTCAAAAGAAAAATATTTATTAGCCATTTTTCATAATCATTTCTAGCATTGTAGTCCAGTTAGGACATAACTCTTCGGGCTTAAAGTAAATATTTATTTCTCTTTCTGCA
>CANROV010000160.1 GCA_947632315.1 Candidatus Gastranaerophilales bacterium | reverse complement strand
TTTATTTGTAAAAAGACTTATAAGTTTTCTTGCTATATCATAGTGTAATCTTGCATCTATTTCATCTATAATAGCAATTCCACCTTTTGATAAAACTTTAATTAGATTTAAAAGCAAAAATGTTCCCTTAACAGTACCAGCCGATTCATCTATAGCAGATAAAGAGAAACTTTGCCCATTATTTGAATGTTTAAAACCTATAATTTGTTGTGTTGTGCCATTATCAAATTGTATTTTAAATGATTCATCCTGAGCAAAATCTTCGATACCAAAATCAAAACTCCTTAAATAAGGAATTAAATCATTTTTAAATTCAGATTTCTCTAGTGCTCTTGATAAATATACAGATTCAGAAACGTGATCATAGCTTCTTGAATCTACATTTGAAACATTACTAAAAATACTACTTGTAATTTCTTTTAAGCCTAATTTTTCAAGGTATCCTGTACCTAATAAGAAAGATAAAAAGGTTACATTTTTCTTAAGTTTAAATCTGTTTTCTTCATTAGAGTTTATTTTAGATAAATCATTATACCTATTGTATGTAATTTCTATATTTCCATTACTACTTTTCAGTTTATAAAGATATGAATATCCTTTTTCAGCTTTTGTTGAGAGTGTTTCTTCTAGGATTTCTTTTGGAGATAAAACTAACTCATATTTATATAATTTATTATTATTATCAAAGGTTAAAGAAAATTTTGTATCTTTATTTTTATTTAGTTTATGTTGATCAAATAATGCTTCATAACTGCCAACCATATCATAATATGACATTTGAGCATACCAAAGTAGAAAATGAAGTGCTTTGAAAACATTGGTTTTACCTGAAGCATTTGCGCCAATAAAACAATTTACATTGCTAATAAATTTATCTTCATACTCAGTAAAACTACTAGAATATTTCTTTGTAGAAGTAAAGTCTAATTCTTGTTCTTCATTTATACTATAAAAATTTTCAACAGTGAAATTATGTATCATGTTATAATAACCTCGTTTTGTTATTTTATTTACATTTTAACTCAATAATAACATTTTGTCAATGCCAAAAAATCTAAAACAGCCTGTTTACAAGCATTATACCAATTTTATAATTACATAGATTTTATAATTATCAACTTTTTAATAATGTTTAATATCAATTGAATGCCATCTTAACTTTAAATATGTATCATCTCATAAATCAAATTCAGTTGATCTTCAAAGTTGGGGTTGAGTTCTTTCCATAAGAATACCGCGAGGTGGTTCTCTAGGTATTTTCGCATACTTGCCATAAATTTTTTACGATAGAGAATATTGTATAATCTTCGGGCTTCTTTAACTTCATCGGGTTGCTGACGTCGTTGCGGTAACTTAGATTTTAGAGGTTTTTGAGTGATAAAAACATTGTCATTATAGCAATACAAGCATATCGAAACATCGTTCATAAAAATCCTGACTTGTGGAATTTGTGGGTCGGAATCAAAATGCTCAACCAATTCCTGATATTGTTTGTCAAAAATTTTTGCTCGAATATACTGATAAAAAGTCTCTGTTGTAGTGTTGCCTATATTTGCAATTTTTGCGGTTTGAGATGCAGGGATTCCAAAACAGAAGCATTTATAAATAATCTCAATTTGCTCTGTCGTTGCAAGATTATAGACTTTTGGCAGACGATTTAGATTTCTGCGGACTTTTGGTTCTTCTTCTCTGTAGTCCGGCATGAAATATTTGGGGAATATTCCCATTATCCCTTCTGTTTGGTACTTTTTACGTTTGGAATGAAACGCAGAATATGAAACCTTTAGCTTTGGATTCTTTAAAGGGATTATTTCTAAAAAACTCCGCAATTCTCTGCAATTCATACCCTCGGTTAGTTTAAAAAGTTTTAGGTATCTATATATAAATTCTTTGCCTCTATCAGACGCCACAACATACAAGCGTTCTTCCTCTTTGTTATGGAAAAGTTTTTTGACTTCTTTATCCATTGCGCGTCGTTCGGAATCCTCTAAAAAATCGTAGAGCTTAAGCGACGAACGTTTAATTAAATATTTCCCCTCTAAATCGGGTTCTTTATTGGGTTTTACGATGTAATTACCTTTTAAACAATTTCTTTTAACGGTTTCTTCCTGAATATTCAGCAGTCGAGCGACCTCAGATATTGTAAGCCAAATATCTGAATCACTGCTTTGAGTTGTGGGGACATGTTTGTTCACACACTTTTTAAAATTTGTGTATAGATATTCTGTACTTGATATCTTTTTAATTTGGCTTAAAGATTCTAAATCGTTTAGTGCTTTTTGAATTGTTTTTTCATTTTCTTCAAGCATTGGCAGAATGTCAGGCAGAGTGAATTTATTAAGCCCTTTTGCTATTTTAAGAATTTTCATTTGTAAGTTCAATTTCTTCTGCGTCAGCATCGTCATTTTTTAGCACCTCCTTCAATGTAATTTCGTCAATTTCTTTTATTCCGTTTGATTTTGCGACCTGTTCCGCTTTACTGATAGTTTTTACCAATTGCCTGAAACGATTTGTGCGAGTGTATAAAAGCTTTTTGGCACAATCCGTAAACGGAACTTCTGATAATTGGTCGATTATTGAAGTTATATCTTGTTTAGAAAATGGCTCAAATTTTATAATTTCTAATAGTCTGTCATATAAATGTTTATGCCTTTGGAGCCTTTTATTTGCCGTCCCCATTCCGACTAAAACAATAGGAACATTTGTTTTATCGTGAATGTCCCTTAAAGTTTCTATTGCCCGAGAATCAATAGTCAAATAGTCCGTTTCATCTACAATAATGGTTCTTGGGGTTTTGATTAATTGTGCTATTACTTGATTGAAGATATCGGAAAATTTATTGTATGGAATCTCTCCTAATTCTTCAACCATCTCTTCAAGTAACCACCTAGCGGACATAAGATTGGCACTCCTGATTAATATGGCATCATTTTGTGCTGCCCACCAAGTGATTGCATAAGTCTTGCCAAGTCCCGGTTCGCCATAAACAAGTCCCATTCCGGGGACTCCGTCTTCTCTTTCTTTCAGACGGTTCATCATTGAGATTAGTTGTTTTACGTTTTTGGTTTTCACAAAGACCTTTTTCATTACTGCTCCTTTCCGTATATTTCTTTGTATTCGTCTGATTTTATGTAATTAGTTAGCCACGTTCTGTCCTCTTGGCAAATGCACCCGTTTTGCATATGCCATTCGTAACGCTCATAAGCACTCTTAAAAATTGGTCGTGCGACAATTGAGGTTTTAACTTTTGGTTCAAAATCTTGTTTTGGCTTTAGTTCAGACTGAACCGTAATTTCTTTAATCGGCTCAGGTTCAGGTATCCGAATATTTTGCAGCAGCTCTTTTTCAAGATAATCCATATCCTCTAAATTGAAATGCTCCCTGACAGCCTTAATTGTTTTTCTGCGAAGCTTTTGTTGTTTTTCAATCTTTTGTTTGTAATCTTCAATATCTTTAATATCGCCCATTTGATAAGCAAGCGGATGAGTTTCCGTTATGCGGTTTGCCTTACAGATAAATTCGCCTTTCATTGAATATACTTTGATATATGAAAGGTCAAACAGACTGTACTTTATGACCGTTTTTTCTTTTATTCCGTAAAGTGCTTCGTCAAAATAGTCAGCCTTTAAAAACCTGATTCCGTTTCTGCCAATTGATTTTATCTCTTGCGCCATCATCAAATCATCAAGCGAATTTTCATCAATGTTTTGCTTTTCGATTTCGTTTAAAACCTCTTGAATTGTTTTATCTTTTGCGTTCGGACAAGGCTGCAAGTGCTTAAATTCAAGCCATTTTTCTATCATTTTGAGAGCTTGTTCTATTGTCGGGGTAAAACTATATTTTTCGTGGATATTTTTGTGCAACTTTTCGTTTCGCATCAAATATGCCGGCTTATTTTCAATGCTTGTGCCGATATAGCTTGGAATGAGCTTTTCAAAACTCTCTTGAAAATCCAAAAAGAAACGCTCGATGACTTTTGCTCGAGCGTTATATGGAGTGGCATAGACAGGCTTTATTCCAAGTTTGTTGTAGACTCCTGTTAATCCTAATTCCTCAAATTTTTTATCTCCGTTAAAGAATTTACTTTTAAAGGCTCTGCCGTTATCTTGGTAAACGTATTCAGGAATATGATCCATTTTTAGAATTGCGTTTCTCAAAGCTGACGCGATATTTTGCGTACATTCTTCAAGCATAATATCGTACCCGACAAGCCCGCCGGATTTCCAATCTAAAAAGCCAAGCAGAGTCGCTCGGCAGGGTTTGCCTGTGAAAGGATTTATTACCTGAAAATTGAGCGTATGGCCGTCTGCGACAAGCACTTGCCCTGCTTTTAAAAGTGCAGCGTTTCTTACAATAAACGGACTTACTTTATCTTTTAATGCTTTTTCGCCGTCTCTTGCAAGTGTCCATTTGTCAAAATTGTTGTCCCGAAACCATTCTGCGTACCTTCGAAAAGTAATATCTTTAGGTAAAATTTCCTGTCCGCGTTCCTTTAAAATATGTTTTGTTAATGAAATTGCTTTACCTATTGAAAACGCACTTGGTGATAACAAAATCTGTATAAATATTTTAATCTGTTCTTCATTTAATGTTGTGCGGTATTCCTTACGGGTTGAATATTTGTACTGCCCAACAAGTGCTGTCCAATCTTTGTTGTAATCCAATAATGCCCGCCAGC
>CANROV010000159.1 GCA_947632315.1 Candidatus Gastranaerophilales bacterium | reverse complement strand
AAGCCTCGCTAAAGTCTGCGCCAGATAAGTCTTCCCGGAACCGGTAGGCCCGATCATGAGGATGTTGCTCTTCTGCAGTTCCACATCGTCCAGGGTCCTGGGAGCCGTCACTCTTTTATAATGATTATATACTGCTACAGACAGTACCTTTTTGGCGTCATCTTGACCTATTATATATTCATCAAGATATTTTTTTATTTCTTCAGGTTTTGGTACTTTTGTTATGTCTGTTTCTTTTATTTCTATTTCTTGGGGTTTTTCTTTATTTTCAAGAAATTCTTCATCTAAAATTTCATTACACAATTCAACACATTCATCACAGATGTAAACATCCGGCCCTGCGATTAATTTCTTAACCTGATCTTGTGTTTTTCCGCAAAATGAACATTTAAGACTACTATCATCATGCATTGGCATTAATTATATCTCCTGATTTGTTTTTGGCGTTGTATTGGCAGTAACTACTTTATCAATCATTCCGTATTCTAAAGCTTCTTCAGGAGTCATGATATAGTCTCTGTCGGTATCTTTTTCAATCTTTTTAATAGATTGTCCGGTATTTTTAGCCAAAATTTCATTTAATGATTTTTTAATTCTGAGAATTTCAGCTGCTTGAATTTCAATATCGGTTGCTTGACCTTGAGCACCGCCTAAAGGCTGGTGAATTAATACTCTTGAATGAGGCAGCGCCATTCTCTTTCCCGGGGTTCCCGAAGAAAGAAGGAATGCACCCATTGAAGCAGCTTGTCCTAAGCATATTGTTGATACATCCGCTCTTATGTGCTGCATTGTATCATATATTGCAAATCCTGCCGTAACGCTTCCGCCCGGTGAATTTATATATAACATAATATCTTTTTCAGGATTTTCACTATCTAATAATAATAGTTGAGCGACTATTAAATTAGCTACCATATCATCTATAGGAGTACCTAAGAAAATAATTCTTTCTCTTAGTAATCTTGAGAAAATATCAAAAGATCTTTCTCCTCTTGAAGATTGTTCAATTACTACGGGTACGAAACTCATATTTTTCCCTTTCTAACCTGTTATTTATAGCTTACTTTTGCATTATCTATAAGTATTCTTGTAACTTTTTCCGTAATAATCTGCTGATTAATCGAATGGAGCAGATTAACATTTTTTTGTATTTCAGCAATAATGTTTTCGGGAGTTGTTCTGTAAACGTTGGCAATTTCAGTAATTTTGCCTTGAATATCTTCTTGTGTCACCGAAACATTTTCTGTTTGAGCAATTTTACCGACTATTAAAGAATTTTTTATTCTTCTTAATGCTTCTTCTTTCATTTGTTCATAAATTTTTTGATGACCTTCTTTTTCAAGCATTTCGTCAAAGTTTCCGCCTTGCATATTAACTCTTTGTTTAAATTCGCCCATCAAAGCTTGAATTTCTCTGTTAATCATTGTTTCTTGAATATTTATATTGATTTTTTCAAACAATGTTTCAAATATTTTAGAAGCAATTCTTTTTTCATTTTCTGCCTTTGCTGCATTTTCACAATATTTTTTAATATCTTCTTTCAATGCGTCAAGAGTTTCAAATTTAGGATTTACTTTTTTTGCAAGTTCGTCGTTTAATTCAGGCAGAATTTTTTCTTTTATTGAGTTTAATTTGATGTTAAATTCAGCTTCTTTTCCTTTTAATTTTTCATCGTGATATTCATCAGGGAATTTAACATTTATTTTAAATTCTTCACCTTTTGTGTGATTTACAAGCTGTTCTGCAAAACCCGGAATAAAGTTTGAATGTGCTAAATCAAGAACATAATTTTTAGCACTTCCGCCTTTTATTTCTTCTCCGTCTACATATCCGTCAAAGTCTATATTTACAAGGTCTGTTTCAATTGAGTTTCTGTTTTCAACTTCGTTTAGAGTTGCATATCTGTCTTGTAATATTTTTAATTCTTTATCTACTGTATCTTCCGAATTTTTAAATTCTTCTATTTCGATTTCCATACCTTTATATTCACAGAGATTAACTTCAGGTTTAAGTTCTAATCTTGCCGTAACTTTTAAAGTATTATCATCTTTAAATTCGTAAGATTCTACATTAGGTGCCATGATTAAATCGAAATGATTTTCTTCGATTGCATTTTCAAAAATTGTAGGAAGCAGACTATCTAACACTTCTCTTTGTAAAGCGGCAATACCTACATATTTTTCCAATATATTTTTAGGTGCTTTACCCTGTCTAAAGCCTGGTACATTAACCCTTTTAGCTATTTTTTGACAAGCTTTATCATATTCCCAAGAAGTAACTGACGGTTCTATTTCGATATTTAATTTTACTTCATTATTGTCTAATTTTTCAATTGTTGTAACTGCCATAATTTTCACCTTTTCTAGTCGTTTAATTTCCCATGCTTTAAAGGGTAATCCCTAATACTTTTCTGTTAAATTATAGCATAAATATATTTTTTACAAATAAACGATTTGTACTATTAATAATTTTTTTATTTAAACTGTGATATAATATTAACGGAATTGAGGTTTATATGAAAAAGGTTTTAATAATATTGTGTGCGTTATGTATTACAAATAATTTTGTATCGGCTTCGGTAATGGATGTTTATGACCCGGGCTCATTAAATCAACAGTATACACGTGAAATGAGACTTCACGAATTTGCTGCAAGGTCAAAAAATCACCAAAATGCTATTATTAATACTAATGCGAAACAACAGACCGAAAATTCTAATACTTCTTCTTTTGTTAATAATAATCTTATATCAACTAATGACTTAAATAGAGTTGCTTCATACAGCCTTAATAAAAAGGCAACTTCGGAAAATATTTCCGCTCTGAGAAGTCTTATTACTAGATATTATCAATCTAACGGTTATTTCTCCGCTATAGTTACTCCTAATATTAATAATATACAAAACGGGGAATTAATTTTAGAAATAAAAGAAGGCTCTAAAAATTCTATTGTTGTAGAGTAAATTATTATTTTAATATTAACAATATAACCTTTTCTGCCCGGTAAAACAGGTAATTTGTCGTGTTAAAAAATACTTTAAACTGAATAAATATTGTCGAATGAATTCAGTTTACGGGAAGTATGATTATGGGCGTTTCGCCGAAATTGTTTATTGTTAGTTTAATATTAATATTTTATGGTTTTTTACCTGCTAATTGTTCGGAATTTGAAAATACAATGGATAATCCAAGACTTGTAAACCTGGCACCCGAACAATTCAGAGCTTTAGACATGGTAGAAAAACGTATTTACGGTAATTCCATGGGCTGGGAAAATACTATGGACAGAATTGAAAATCTTGAAATGGATTTATTTCATGAAATTCAAAAAGGTACTCCTGCCCAAAGAATTAATGCATTAAGACTTGAAAGCACCCGTATTGCACTACGTGGTACTTCTATGACTCCTATGATGCAATCAACATTTAATACTAAATATATTAATCCATATGGTGAAAGTTCGTATTATGACGATGTTGGTATTATTGACGGCTTAATAAGAGTATGGTGGCCTGATTTTTATGCTAAATTATCAGAATATAGGAAATTTAAAGAAGCTAATTTCTATTAAAATGATAAAAAATATACTTTGCATTATGCAAAGTATGTTTTTTATTTTGTATTTATTTTTCAAATTTTTTCTTGAATTTGTTTGGTATAAAAATATCTTTTAATGAATCCTTAATTTTTTGAGATTTACTTCTTACATCTTCCATCTTTGCGTTTCCTGAAGAATCAAAAGTTTCAATAAAATCGGTTTTACCGTCGGCGTTATCGTCATAGTGTACGGAATAAGTGCCGTTTTCATTATATTCATAGGTTTGAATATAATTTATATTTCCGCTCATATTTTTATCAACGCTTTTCTTTGATATTCTGCCTGAAGCATCATATTCAAAATATATTTTGGCATCTGCTTTACCGTCATTATCAAAGTCAACACTTACTTCTTCTAAACGACCTTCTGCATTTTCTTTATAATCTATAATGCTGTCTAAACTTCCGTCATTATTCTCGTCAAAAATAAATCCTTTAAGTTTAATAGACTCTAATTCATTACAATCTTTATCTGACATAAATACTATCCTTTTTAACTATTATATAATTATATTTAACTTTTTGCAAATTTTGGTTATAATTGTATAATGTAAAGTAAAAGGGAAAATAGGTGATATATGACAATAACTGCCGAAAAAGAAGGTATCATTACTCAGGTTATAGGGCCTGTTATAGATGTGGAATTTCAATCGGGAATTTTACCTGAAATTAACGATTCAATTGAAATAATAGTTGATGATAATAATAAAATTGTAGCTGAAGTTCAGCAGCATCTCGGAGAAAATCGTGTCAGAAGTGTTGCAATGTCTTCTACCGATGGTATTAAACGTGGAATGAAAGTTATAAATACTGGTGAACCGATAAAAATCCCCGTTGGAAAAAACATATTAGGAAGAATACTTAACGTACTTGGTCAGCCTGTAGATAATGAAGGCCCTGTTGAAGCGGATACATATCTTCCTATCCACAGAACTTCACCTAAGCTTGTTGATCAAAATACGGATATTGAAATACTTGAAACCGGAATAAAAGCGATAGATTTATTACAGCCATATCAAAAAGGCGGTAAAATAGGTTTGTTCGGCGGTGCCGGAGTCGGTAAAACAGTATTAATTATGGAATTAATTCATAATATAG
>CANROV010000158.1 GCA_947632315.1 Candidatus Gastranaerophilales bacterium | reverse complement strand
ATACATTATAAGAAGTTTGGTCAGAAGCCAGTCTAACCCCGTTTCTGTCAACTATCTGACCCCGCATTATAAAACTTTTACTATATCTTTGATTTTTTGCTTTTACTCTATAATGCCTTATATCAACTATTTGAAGCAAAAACAAATAAATAATCGAAATAGAAAAAAAAGCAAGTAAAAATACATGTGCAATTTTAATTCGACTTTCAATTGTTTTTATAATACTCTTTTCTTCCGATTCCGACATCGACATATCCCTATAAACAAAGCAAATTAATTACTCAAAGAATAATTAAAAGAATTAATACCCGATAGACCAATGATAATTGACAGGCTGAGGACGCATTTTTGATGTAACAACAGCATTTACGGCAGGTATTTCAATTACTCTTCTGGCTGTGTCTAATGTTGATTGACCTTGAATTATTGATTCCACTTTGTTAAAAGAATGAAGAGTATCTAATTTATTTTGAAGTTCAATATTTTCATTAGACAAAGCAACTATTTCTCTGCCGATATTATTCATATTTTTTTCGCCGTCGGATACAAAATAATAGCTGACAAAAGATAATATAACAAGTCCTAACAAAACATAGCTTAAAAATTTATTTAATTTATCGGAAGGAGATTTTTGATTAATATGTTTAGGAAACCGTCCATATATAACGGGGCTTACGGCAGGATTTTTTATTTGTTTATTCCTGTACGCATAAGCTGCATCAACATATTTTATTGAACTTTTGCCCAATTCAGTCTCCTCTGACTATCTTTTATTTATTCTTCTTGCGACCCTTAACTTTGCTGACCTTGAAGGCGGATTGATTTTTATTTCATCTTCGCTTGCCGTCAACGGTTTTTTGGTTACCAATTCTAATATTGGTTCTTTTTCCTCATAAACTCCATCTTTAACAGAAGATTTTCTTGAGTTTTCTTTTAATATATTTTTTACTATCCTATCTTCTAATGAATGGAATGTTACTATTGATAGTATAGCATTATTTGATAATAATGTAAGCACTTCATTTAATGTATTTTTTATATTATCCAATTCATGATTAACTTCTATCCTTATTGCTTGAAAAATTCTTGTTGCGGGATGGATTTTTGATTTTATTCTTGGTGTGGCTTCAAACACAATATCTACAAGATTTTTCGTTGTTTCTATTTTCATTGTTTTTCGTTTTTCTACAATTTTTTTTGCAATTCTTTTTGAAAATCTTTCTTCGCCGTATTCGCTGAAAATCCTTACCAATTCATGCTCACTATAATCATTAATAACATCATAGGCAGAAAAATCAGCATTTTGGTTAAACCGCATGTCTAATTTTGAATCACTTAAAAAACTGAAACCCCTCGTTTTAGAAGTCAATTGGGGAGTTGACGCACCAAGGTCAAAAACTATTCCTCCGGTTATTTCATTTATTTTATTTTTTTCTAAATATTTCTTAATGTTTGTATAAGAATCGTTAACAATCGTTAAGTTTTTGTAATCTTTTAATTTTTCCGTGCAGAAATTTATTGCCTCTTTATCGATATCAAAAGATATTAATCTGCCTGAAGGCATTATACGTTCTAATATCAGCTCGCTATAACTTCCCGCACCAAGCGTAGCATCTATATATATCTTGCCATCTTTGCACTCCAAGGCATCAACAGCTTCTTTTAACATTACGGGATAATGTTTAAATTCCCCCATTTATGTTTTCTCCAAAACTAGTTTATTTGCGCCAATTTTTCCAATTTGATTTTCTGGTCATGCTCCATTAAAAGATTAATAAGTTCATCCAAATCGCCGTCAATAACAGTCCAAACATTAAGATTTTGCCCTATTCTATGGTCTGTCAACCTGCCTTGCGGAAAATTATATGTTCTTATTCGTTCCGAGCGGTCGCCCGTTCCGACTTGAGAACGTCTTAAATCCGTTACTTCTTTCATTTGTTTCTGCACTTCCAAATCATATAATTTGGCTTTTAATATTTGAAGCGCTCTTTCTTTATTTTGAAGCTGAGAACGTTCTTCTGTACAGAAAATCATAATGCCTGTCGGTTTATGAAACACTCTTGCCGCTGTTTCAACTTTATTTACATTTTGACCGCCCGCCCCGCCTGAACGTGCCGTTGTAATTTCTATATCATTCATATTTAATTCTATTTCAACATCATCTACTTCAGGCATAACCGCTACTGTTGCAGTTGATGTATGAACTCTGCCTTGAGATTCCGTTGCGGGAACTCTCTGTACACGATGTACTCCCGATTCGTATTTAAGCTTAGAATATATACTGTCGCCTTTTATTGAAATAATTACTTCAGATACACCGCCCGCCTCGCAATCGGTTTTGCTTAATACCTGCGTCTGCCAGCCCTGTTTATCCGCATATCTTAAATACATTCTCATCAGGTCGCCGGCAAAAATATTAGCTTCGTCACCGCCTGCAGAGCCTCTTATTTCAAGCATGATATCTTTATCATCCATAGGATCTCTTGGCAGAAGCAATACTTTCATTCTTTCTTCAAGCTCCTGCATTTTATTTTCATTTGACTCTATT
Organism: Candidatus Gastranaerophilales bacterium; assembly: GCA_947632315.1. Classification (GTDB taxonomy): domain Bacteria; phylum Cyanobacteriota; class Vampirovibrionia; order Gastranaerophilales; family Gastranaerophilaceae; genus Avigastranaerophilus. The sequence goes on along the minus strand of CANROV010000158.1, from coordinate 2,147 downwards.
TCACTGCGCAAAAATTCTTTCATTGATTCATCTTGTTCATTTTTCATCATTTCATGCGCATCTGATACAGCCTGTTCTGCTTCTTTCCAACTGTGATAAACATTTACTGTTTCTTCCATCGCTTTTCTTTGCTTAGAAAGCGTTTTAAATCTGTTATAATCTTGAATTACTTCAGGGTCAGACAAAATTTGCCCCAACTCAACGTACTTACTTTCTATTTGCAATATTTTATCCAACATATCTTTCATAATTTTTACACCCTGACTGCTTTTCTTCCGCAAGACTTATCTTCGTCACAATAACCAATTCTTTCACATTTCGGCACTAAATAATCTTTAAGCCATTCTTCTTCTTTTGTTAATTCATCACACATTTTTTTAACAAGCATTCTTATTTCTTTTTGAGCCCTTGTACACAATCTTAAATTTGCGAGATGAATAAGTTCTCTTAAATTTAAACTTGCAACCATAGAAGTTGAAGCTGCATTCGGCAACACTGCTCTTGCATCTTCCGCAGGTATTCCCGCCTGCGTTAATTCCAAATAAAAATCCGATATTTTTGACATAAACTCATCAAACCTTTTATTTAACTCAGGGTTATTTTCAATCGTTTCAGGAGTTAAATAATCAAACTGCTCTTTTTCCTTTACATATCTTTGAGATTTTTGAGAAAAAGACATGTGTCTGTGTCTTACCAATTGATGAGAGCATGCCCGTGATATATTGCTTATCGCAAAAGAAACCTGAATATGTTCAATTGTGGAATAATGTCCCGAAGAAATTACTCTTTTAATAAGTTTAAGCATTTTTTCTTTATCGTGGGCAGAATCGGAGTCAAAAATATTAAGAGGAGAATCCGAGCTATAGCAGGTTCTGCAAGCCGTATATACTGTTTGAAGCATATTTTCGGGCTTTGATATTAATTTTACCTGTGCATATTTTTCTCTGCTCATCAAATTTCCTCCTGTTATACACAAATACCCACCGAATGTGGGTATTTGAAGTTAAACGCCCGATAAAGGCAAAAACTATTTTTGTGTTTTTTGATTTTGGTAACGTCTTTTAAATCTTTCGACTCTTCCTTCAGTATCAACAATTTTTTGATTGCCGGTATAGAAAGGATGACAATTGTTGCAAATTTCAACTGTTATATCATCTAATACAGAACCTGTTTCTATTTCATTACCGCATACACATTTAATAACTGTTTTTTTATATTCCGGATGTATGTCTTTTTTCATTTTTGTATTCCTTTTCTATAAATTAATAATTCTAAATAAATTATAATTACTAAAAATTTTATATCAAGCATAATATAAGTAATTAATACAAAATATTTATAAAGTGTAAAAAAACAATTTTTACTTTTTTGAAAATGAGTTGAAATTTATAATTTGTGGTATTATACTATAAGATAGGAGCATATAAGTATTTTATTTAAGAAAAAGGAAACTTAGATGAAAAAAGCGTTTACTCTTTCAGAAGCATTAATTACATTAGCAATCATAGGTGTTTTGGCAGCAATTTTAATTCCTGTAATTGATAATGTAAAACCGGATAAGGATAAAATCACATATAAAAAAGCTGTATACTCAATGAGCAGTGCAGTATCAAATGCTATGGATTCCGCAGTTTATACTATGGCAGCTAATACTAATGCTTATTTTAGAGATGAAAGTATTGAAGAATCAACATTCTGTGAATCTGTTGCGGATTCTTTAAATACTGCCGGTGCTGTTTGTTGTAAAAGTTCAGGTAAAACTGAAAGCTCAAGCTGTTCTTATCCTTCAAGTTATGAACATCCAAACTTTAAAACTACTGACGGTATAAGATATTGGGGGCTTGAAGGTAAATTTACAAGCGATGACAGAACAATTTATGTTGATAGAGATATCAGCAGCAGCGAACTTCGTCATATAGCTAAAGTAAGAGGTGCTACCGGCGAAGAAGCCCGCGGTTTAAAAATTCAGGTTAGATACGACGGTAAAATTATGACGGGTGATTCTGATGAATACGATTATGAAAATGAATTAATCGAAAATTCTATGCAGGTTTCAGAAGGCTCGTATGCAGAACGAAATTAAACTAATTTAATTAATAAACAAAAAAAGAACCGTAAAAACAACGGTTCTTTTTTTATTGAATTTT
>CANROV010000157.1 GCA_947632315.1 Candidatus Gastranaerophilales bacterium | reverse complement strand
TTAAGAGTTAAAATGCCTTATATTAACGAATGGAACAAAAAAAGACGTGAAAATGCTTACAGATATAATGAAATGTTTTCAAAATATCCTGAAATTTTGACTCCTAAAGAAGTTGAAAATTCATATTGTGTTTATCATCAATATACAATAAGAATTGAGAACCGTGATGAAGTTCATAAACTTCTTCAAGAAAACGGTATCGGAGCTATGATTTATTATCCCGTTCCTTTACATTTGCAAAAACTTCATAAAGAATTAGGCTACAAAGAAGGTGACTTGCCTTTAACCGAAAAAGATACAAAACTTGTTATGTCGCTTCCGATGTTCCCTGAAATTACTCCGGAAGAACAGCAAACAGTTGTTGATACAGTCGTTAAATGCTTAAATATGACAAAACAGTCTGTATAAAATATGTGAAAATTAAAAATACCGCCTTATTTGGGCGGTATTTTTTTACAAACTTTTTATAAAATGTAACAGGAGTAATTTAAAACTCTCTTTAACTTTTTCAGCAGTATCGATAACCTCCTGATGATTTAAAGGAACATCCGTTACCCCCGCTGCATAGTTTGTAAGACAGCTGATACCTAAAACCTTAATTCCGCAATAATTTGCAACTATTGCTTCCGGAACTGTTGACATACCTACTGCATTAGCGCCCCAACGTCTGAACATATTTATTTCGGACGGAGTCTCATAACTTGGCCCCGTTGTTCCTACATAAACTCCTTTTTGATAATTTATTTTCAGCTTCTCTGCTATATCAACGGCTTTTTCAATTAAGTCTTTATTATAAATTTCAGACATATCTGGAAATCTTGTGCCTAAAGAGTCATCGTTCTTACCAATTAAAGGATTTGTACCCATAAAATTAATATGATCGGTAATAATCATAAGTTCACCCGGAATATAATCACCGGAAACGGCACCTGCGGCATTAGTTATGATAAGTGTTTTAATGCCCAGCTTTTTCATTACTTTTATTGGATAGGTAACAGTCTGCATTGAATAACCTTCATAGAAATGATACCTTCCTTGCATTATTACTGCTTTTTTGCCTTCTAATTCCGTAAAAACCAACTGACCTTTATGTCCTTGAATTTGTGAACTCTCAAACCCCGGTATGTCTTTATATGGTATGGATACAGACTTAAAATTATCGGCAAAATCCCCTAACCCTGAACCTAATATTATCCCTATCTCAGGCTTAAAATCTCCTGTTTTTTCTTTAATATAATTTAGTGCAGCTTCCATATATTATAACCCCATTGAAATAAATAAGAAAAATAACGATGTTAATATACCTATTATTATGCAGTAATATCCAAAAAATGCAAGTGAATATTTACTTACAAATTTTAAAAAGTATTTAATGCAAAGATAACCTACTATCATAGAAGCAATTGTGCCTAATATTATTGCTTTCCAATTGTAGCTGATAAATTCATGCATATCTATCTTAATTAAAGGATACAGCATAGAAGCTCCCAGAATAATAGGGATACTTAATAAAAACGAATATCTTGCAGATGTTAAACGGTCTTTTCCTCTGAACAGCCCTGCTGAAATCGTAAGTCCCGAACGTGAAAACCCGGGCAAAGCATCTAATCCTTGTGCTATTGCTATTAATATTGAGGTTCTGTAATCAATTTTATTTGATTTTTCTACCTTCCTTTTTGAATATGCTTCACTTGTTAACAGTATTATTCCCGTTATTACCAGTAAAACTCCTACTATAATAGGATTAAATACTAAATTCGCCGCTTTTTCGTTAAGCGGAAAAGCTATTAAAACGGTAATAATTGTACCGATTAATATATATACCGACATCCTTGCATTTTCTTGCGAAAAATTTTTTGTTTTAACAGCGTTTATAAATGCTTTTATAATTTCAAATATATCTTTTCTGAAATAAATTAACACGGCAATTAAAGTGCCTAAATGAAGCATTATATCAAGGAAAATTTCCTGTGATGACTGTTCATTTATATATTCTCCGACAAAAACTTTGTATAAATTTGAACTTATAACAAGATGAGCCGAACTTGATATAGGTAAAAATTCGCTTAATCCTTGTATTATCCCCATTATAACAGCTTGTATTATATGCATTATTCTTCCTCAAAGTAGCTTGCGCAAGCTCTTTCCGTTTCCCAAACAGATATTTTGTATACCGTATTTATTTTCTCTTTTAATTTTTTATAAATGTATTTTGATATAAATTCACTTGACGGACTCTCGTTTTTGAAATCTTCTAAGGTATTTATATCTTTATGGTCAAGAAGGTTTAAAATTGAATTTAATTCTTTTTTTAATACTTTAAAATCAATTAATAAATTGGATTTATCAAGATTAAACCCTCTAAAATAAGCTTCTACTTTCCAATTATGCCCATGTTGATTTTCGCACTCCCCGTTATAATTTAATAAATGATGAGCAGCCGAAAATGAACTTTCCACTTTTAACTCGTACATCTTTTCCCCAATCTCTTTAAAATGGCGGAAGAATTATAAGCTTCCGCCATTAAAATATTTCTACATTATACTTTCAAGCTTTTTAATTATTTCTTGATTGTTTAAAGCAAATTCTCTTCCTCTTGCTTCAATGGCAAGTTTTAAAATTAATGGTAAATTAAGTGCTTTGCCTTCTTTTAAGTTATTATTATATACTTCCTCAAAATTGTCGGGTATTCTTAATGACCAGTTTTTATCTCCTGAAGTACCGGGGCGGTTGTATACATCATATAATCCTAAAAAGTCGGTAAAGAATATTTGAACATTCTCTGCTTTGCAGGCAAATAATTCAACCAATTTGGTTTGAGTTAAAAATGGCGCATCTTTTGATATCCTTACTGCTATTTGTTCTTTTTCTTCTTCCGAAGCGTCGGGCCATAAGTCTTGTGCAAGGTTTTTGCCGTTTAAGTATCCCGCTTCGGTATTTATTGTTTTATCAGCCCACATTCTGATTGGTTCGTTATCGTGAGTTCCTACCATTACCCAGCTTCTTGGCGTGATATTTTTACAACGATACGGATGCTCAGGCTTCTCAGGTACTACAAATTGTATTAATTTCATTCCTTGAAGATTGTATTCTTTCATAACGCTTACAACAGGATATGTTAAAGTACCTAAATCTTCACAAACTATTGAATCTTTATCAAGTCCTACTTCTTTTGCAGCACCTATTACAATCTTTTCCACTAAAGCTCCGTAGTGTCTTATTTGTTCTTCAGTCAGCTTTAATATTCTTTCTTCTTTATCAGCTTCAACTTCGTAATTTAAATCATCTTTTGTTGCAATAGCATACCTTGATAAAACAGGATGTTCCGGTGATGAATAGAGTCTGCCTGCACCTTCTTCTATTTTAGGCTTTTTACCTGCAACATAAACCCAAGGATCAATTAAACCTACCATATGGTCAATTCTGACTCCGCCGGGGTTTTCGGTGAACATCTTTTTATATAGCTCTTTCATTAATATTCCGCCTTCACCAAGCGAGCCGTCTTTGTTAAACAGTTTCTCAGGATCCATAACGGGGAATCCCCACATTTGTCCGTCCTCTGAAAAATAATCGGGAGGACAGCCTAAACACCAGCCTTTTAAAAAGTATGCCTGATATGCCCAGTTGTCGCGGTCTGAAAATGCTACCTGCCTGTCAGCTATCATTTTCATCCCTTTTTCTTGTGCATATAATCTCGATTTTTCATTCTGTATTGATATTACAAATTGGCAGAATGAATAATAATTAATTACATCCGAGTATTTTTCTTTAAGCTCATTAATTCTTTGGGCATATTGTGCTTTTTGTTCTTCATTTTGAGGATTTAATAAGTTTTTATCAACTTCACTTTTCCACATCGGCCAGTAATCGTTGTTGTGTTCTTGCGTAAGCGCTTCATATAATGAATCATTTTCAAGCCAAAATTTATTCCTTTCTTTGAAATCTTCAAATTTTTGCTTTAAATGACAGTCACAATTTTTGAAGTTTTCCCAAGCTTCTTTTAACGCTTCCTCTTGCGCATTAAATATATATGAATAAGCAGTTTTATTTATATCTTTATTGGGATTGTTTTCCGTAATTCTTTTATATGTATCATAAGAAAGTATATGACACCATTCATCGGTTGTTAATTGTTCAAGGTCTATAAATAACGGATTATTGGAAAATATAGTACCTGTATAAGGTGAAGCGTCAATAGATTTTGTTTTGCCCGCAGGCCCAAGCTGAAGGTCGGTAAATACTCCCGATAAAAAGTCTATTAACTTTTTCGCTGCATTTGAATTAACTGTTCCAAAACCTGTATTTTTCCCTTCTTCCGCAGGAAAGCTGTTTGCGTGTGCTATAAATGCAAAATGTTTTTTACCAAGAACATTTAATGCCTCTTTGATTATATTTTTTGCTTCAATACTTGCAAACGGGGATTTTTTTTGTTCATCACAATAAGTCATAATTTAACATATCCTCAAAAACTAACTACCATTTCATTTTATATGTTATATAGATTTTTTACAAGTATATAGTTAACTATTTTGTCCGAACAAAATTTTACGATAAGCCACTAAGTGGTGTTACAAAGCGAAGCAGCACAACGCAGTGAGGATGACTGAGCCTGTATGCGTTAGCTGAGTAAAATTTTGAGAGTGGCGTATTGAAAAGGTGAGCACTCGTACAGCAACGAGGAGCGAAATTTCGGACGGACGCAAGTCCGGTAAGCGAGGGTAAAGCGAGTGCAAGACGAAGTCGAGCGAGCGACTATCCCGAGCGAAAAGAAATTTCAAGACAG
>CANROV010000156.1 GCA_947632315.1 Candidatus Gastranaerophilales bacterium | reverse complement strand
TGGAAAGGTAGTCATTATTGATCACGGTAAATGTACAGGTCAACCGACTACCACATTATATGCTCATATGAAAGAGCAAAGAGTCAGAGCAGGACAAAATGTTACAAGAGGTCAGGTTATTGGTATTGTAGGTTCTACGGGATATTCAACAGGCCCGCATTGTCACTTTGAAGTTCGTATTAACGGAAAACATACAGATCCCCACAAATTTATATAAGAGGTAAAAATTGAGAAACGTATACATTTTATTTATATTTTTTATAATATTTTTAACGGGTAATTATGCTTTAGCTATGGATTATTTCCCTGAGCTTGGTTTAGATCCTTTTTATTCATCTTTGAATCCTGAAAACAATCCTGATAAAGATTCTTCCGGAAATTCTTCCAATGATACGATTTTCAATTTGATAAAAAACAAAAAAAATAAGCATAATGAAAAACAGAGTGAAGTTATTCAAGAAGATATTACGTCTGTAGAATTAAAAGAGAATAATGGAAGCAGTAAAAAAGATGATGAAGAAGCAGTAAAAACAGAGAATACGGAAAATTCCGATAATTCAGGCAATACTGAAAAAGCTGAAAATAGAAAATTCTTTATTTTTAAGAATGAAAAACCAAACAGCGAACTTACTCCTGCACAAAGAGCCGAAGCTGCTGACAGAGATGAAAAAATAAAAGAGAAAGAACTTCAAAAAATAAAAGAAGAAAAAGAGAAAGAATTAAAACCATCATTCAGGGATAATTTTTATTTTCTGAAAAAGAAGCCAAAAAAGGTGAAAGAAGTTGAGGATACTGAAAACAAACAGCCGGATATTGAACTGAGTGCCGATTATATGGAATATTTTCCCGAACGCTATGAAGTTGAAGCGGTAGGTAATGCAAAAATATTATTTACTAAAAGTGATGCTCAATTATCTGCCAACAAATTAATATTCAATTATGACAGAAATGTTATAAAAGCATATGATAATGTTGTATTAACCTCAAAGGAATCGGTTACGGAAGGTGATTTTATTAAAATAGATTTAAGCAAGCCCGAGGGTTTTATTGAAAATCCTATGACTACAACAGATTCAATAAAGTTGTCAGCAAAAAATGCAAATATATATTCTGACAAAATAGAAGAAAATGATGGTATTGCAAAAATTCTGCAAAATGAGGTTTTAAGGTTTGGTGCTACATCATTTGACGGTTATGTAGATCCGGGTAATTCATTTCAAAAATCATTCAGAAATGATTCACAGGTAGAAAGCGGAATATATTCTTTAAAAGCGAAAACAATATATATAGATTCATTAAAAGATCATGAAGTTATAACAGTAAAGAATGCAGGTTTATATTTTAGGAATAAGAAGATTGCTGTAGTACCTTCTGCAAAAATAGTATCAAACAAGCAAAATACAAGTATAGAAACTAATTTCCCCGAATTCGGCTCTCAAAGTCAATTAGGAATGCATATAGGCCCTGCTGTTGTACTAAATGTTCCGGGCGGCTCAACTTTAAAATTGGCTCCTATATTAACATATAAAGATAAGCTTGGATTCGGCGGGATTGCCAGATTTAAAAATCAATATAACATGACGGAAGTAGCTTACGGTACATCAAAAGACCAGTTAATTTTAAAAGGTGAACAAAAACTTGGCCCGGGGCTTAAATTAAATTATTCCAGATATACCAATGAAAATGAGTGGTTTTTAGGATACAGAATGCCTAAATATTCTGCCAATTTATCATACACAAGAAGTGATGATATAGACGATTTAAAACTGAGATTTTCTCAGTATTATTCAGCAGGCGTGTATGTTGATAATATAAAAAATAAAGATTTAGATTTAAGTGATGCGGAAGGTCGTTTCAGATGGATGACCCAATCTTTTAAACCAATATATAGTTATTCAAGTGATGAAGGAGATATAGGTTTAAATCTGGGGTTAGTTGCTCAAACGGCTGCTACTGTATATACAACAGGCGATGTTACGGGAATATTTAGAATAGGGCCGACTTTAAAAACCAGGGTAGGGCCTTGGCAGCAATCTTTTGCATATTATCAGGCAGCTATGGCAGGTGATTCTCCTTTTGATTTTGACAGATACAGATATGGTCATTCAAATTTTATTGTAATTGAATCGTTAAAAATATCAAAATATTTATCTGTCGGATATTTAACTTCTATAGCTATGAACAGAGAGGTTAAAAGTGATGATAAATTGCAGGAAAATAGAATTTTGTTGAGTATTGGCCCTGATTATGCTAAATTTACTATCGGTTATGACTCATTCAGAAGAAATACAATGTTTTTATTCTCAATGCTTGTCGGAACTCAGGATTCCAATATTGAATTTAATAAAGCAGTATTAAAAAATCCGCAGAATTTCGGCAGCAATCAGAAGAAAGAAAAACCTAAGAAGAGAAAGTCGGTAAGGAAATATCTGAAGCAAATAGCTTAATATTTTTTACATCCTTCATCTTCTTTATCGATTTTTCCGTCAAAGTTATTATCTATTCCGTCGTAGCAAGAGCCTATAGAATCAAATGATTCCGCTCTTGGGTCGAATGTTTCATATTTCTTCGGGATTTTATTCCATACGGCAAGAAACGTTGATTTCATATAGTTTGCTATCTCTTTATTCTCAATAATAATCACATTTTCATCATTTTTATTTTCACCGCTGTATGTAAAGTTCATTGAGCCTATTGTTGAATATTTACCGTCTATTATGATTGATTTCATATGCATTTTTCCTGCATAGTTTTCTGTTTTAACTTTTATGCCTGCTTTCCTTAATTGTTTATGGATTGTATAAGAAGAGTGAGAATTTGTTGCGTCATTAATAATTTTTATATCAACTCCTCTGTTTTTTGCTGATATTAATGCATTTAGAATTTGTTTATCGGTAATAAAAAACACAGGGGCATATATGTATGATTTTGCATTTTCTATTAACGGAATCAAATAATTTCTTATAATTTTATCTTGGGGAGAAAACAAAATTGTAATTTGGGTATTATCAGCCGGCCGAATTGGCTTATTATTATTGGGTTTCTTATAAATACTGAATTTTCCGTTATACATTTGTTCAAATTCTTTTTTAAAGTATTCGGCGGCAATTTCAGAATTTATTAAAACGGTATAATTTGCGTTAAATCCTGTTAAATCTGTGCTTGTAATGTTGCTTGAGCCTGTCCATACCTTTTTATTATCAAAAATAAAAAATTTATTATGCATAATTCCGTTTTTTTTATTATTTTGATAATTTGTATTATAATCAGGCAGATTTATTTTTAATTTATCAATATCGGGATAATATTTTATTTCTTTATTTTCAAAGTCAGATACCCATCTGATTTTTACCCCTCTGTTTTTTGCTTTTATTAAGGAATTAATAATTTCGGGCTGGGAATTTAATCCGTATATTGCGAAATCAATTGAGTCATTTGCATTATCTATTTCAGCTTTTAATGCCCTGCATACATTATTTATACATCTGTTATCAGGTTTATTTACTGAATTAATATCCAGGAAGAATATTTTAATATTGCCGTTTGTAATAGATTTATTAATTGTTTGTTTTTGAATAATTATATTTTTTTGCTGTAGTTTTGTTTTATTAAGATGACAATATCCGCAAGGTTTAGAATCGGATGGTAAATCTTTTATATTTATAAGTTTATAATTTTTGCTTTGTTTTCCTTTTTCGCAGTTAAGATGATGATATTTTTTGCTTTTTATATTATAAATCAGGTAGTTATCAACATTATATTTTTTTAGTACATCATTAACTTTTGCTTTTGTTGACTCATCAAAAAAGAAATCCGAATTAATAAGAATGTCTTTATAATTTTTTCCGTCAATATACAATTCATTATCCGACAATTTAACATATTTATTTTTTAATGTATTAATAGCGAGTTCATTTTCAAAATAGTTAAATAAAAATTTTTGTTCTTGAGTTAAATTTAAAGATGTTATAGGATAAACATCTTTTATTAAAAAAGCATTATGTTCGTCAAATATTAGATTTTGATTATAATCAATATAAATTTTTAGCGGAGAAGCTACTGAGAATACTTTATAGAATGAAGAATTTTCACGCTGAATTAAGGTAGAAATACCCAGAAATAATACAAATGCAAGAATAACAAAAATTTTTTTCATATTAATTATTATACAATAGTTAAAAAGCAAATAAATACCAAAAGAAGAAAAAGCTGATAGTAAAGTGTAGTAATTAAAAGGGGAATAAGCAAAAGCGTAAATTAGCGTTAAAATATGTTTTAATTATGCCTATATAGCAATATTATATTAAAGTATAGACAGTATGGAATAATAATGAATAACTCGAAATTAAAAATAGGAGAACAAATTAAAAAATTTAGAATCCGCAAAGGACTGACCCAAAATGATTTAGCCAAAAAAATTGGTTTAACGGAAAAACAAATTTCAAAAATTGAAACTGGTGTTCACTATCCTATGTTTGAAAATTTTGTTAAAATTATGGATGTACTTGGGGTTCAATTAAAGGACTTTGATTGTTCTTTAGACACTAAAGCAAGTAATGTTATAATAAATAATATAGTTAAAACATTGAATAAGGCCAGTGATGTTGAATTAAAGTATTATTCAGCGATAATAAAACAATTGGAAAAAATGTTTTCAGATATAAGAAAAAGCAAATAATTTGACGTAAATTGTATTATTTGTTATAAATAAGAAGTAACATAAACGGAGAGGTGTCCGAGTGGTTTAAGGTGCAAACCTGGAACGTTTGTGCAGGGGCAACTCTGCCGGGGGTTCGAATC
>CANROV010000155.1 GCA_947632315.1 Candidatus Gastranaerophilales bacterium | reverse complement strand
CATCTTCATACCATACATATTTTGTAGTCGGAGTATTGATTTTATGCACGTATTTAATTGATTTTATAAAATCTACTATAGGATTTTTATGCTCTATTTCTGATTCGTCAAGTACGGCGTGAACAGCACTGTTAACCGCCCAGCCTTCAAAGCAGATACTGCAAACGAGTATAAAAGCAAGCGCATGATAGTTATTAAGAAGCTGTTCAACCTCGTGTGTATTTACAAAAATTTTATCATAAGCACTTAACAGTGAAACTGCTGCACCAAAAAACATTAGTATGCAGGCAATAATAGTCCAGACGTTTGTCTCAAGCCCATGCCCGAAAGGGTGAACTCTGTCAGATGGTCTTGAGCCTCGTTTTAAACCTACCATAAGGCATATACTGTTAAAAGAATCTACACCCGAGTGAACGGCTTCAGCAAACATTGCGGAACTTTTTGTAAAGTACCAGGAAAGCAGTTTTATTAACGTAATAAATATATTAGCTAAGAATGCTCTAACAACTGCTCTAAATTTAAGATTAACGTTAGAATTATTTTCTTTATTTTCCTGTGTTGATTCTATATTCTGTTTTTCCTGCACAGGGTTTGAGTCTGATGTCATTTTTATCCTTATTTGTTATATAACGGGTATATTATAAAATAAATAAATAAAAATGTCTATTGTGATAAATATAATGGTTTACAAGGTAAAATGAACTATTTACCATTGTATTTTATAAACTTTTAATCTGAAATAGTCATACGGTGCCAATATTGCCCAAGTTCCGGCAAATGATGCTCCATAGGATTAATTAATAAAAATGCTGATGATATATAATAAAACACTCAGAGCTAATGTATATATTATTGCTTTTAACCACATTCCTCTCAAAAGATAGTAAAACACACCCAACAAAATTGCCCCTTAAGAATAATAATACCAACACCCGAAGAAAAATGTAAAGAAAAAGGTTTAAAAATTTTTTTTTAGTATTAAAATAATATTATCGAATAATTGAAAACTAAATAAAAATTATCGGGATGTAGTGAGCTTGACTCTGCCGACGACGCTTTAGTCGTAGTTGAGTATAAACGAAACTTACGAATAAAGTGTGCGCAGACGGCGTAGAAAAATCGAACTTAAGTTCTGATTTTTGAGCCGTCCAGCTGAAAGATACGGTGTATCTTTCGAGGAGAGGTAGCACCGTAGGTGCGCTACAATATGAAAATTAAATATATAAATCGGGATGTAGCGCAGCTTGGTAGCGCACCGTGTTCGGGTCGCGGGGGTCGCAAGTTCAAATCTTGTCATCCCGATTTTTAAGAATTTTGTGTAGGCTGGAGCGAAGCGAAATGCCGAAGTAGCACCGAAATAGCGAACGACTTTTGCGAAGCAAATAGTGAGCGACTTGAATGTGTGAAATAATAATCCTTATATCGTTTAAATTGCTCACAAGTTCTCACGCTTCACACAACTCTAATCGAAATTGTCAAAAGAGTTGCTGTTTGCCTGATGTGAGGTTATACGGCTATTCGATTGCATCCTCATTAGCATTTCGTGATTTTTTACGGCTTCGCCTTGAAAAGCTACTCACCTGACCCGTCAAATCAGGTTCAAATTGTCGGGATTTATTCTATCGGCAATTTCCAAAATGGGAAAATCAAGCAAACCAAATAATAAAAAAACAGTCTTTATATTCTTGCAGACAAGGTTATACAGATCATATAAGTATATGATGTTAAGGTAAAGCATCATAATATAATAAAATTATGATTACTATATTAAATTTCAACTCAATTTTTGAACTTATTATCTTTTATACGATTTTGTTTATCATAATTGCAATACCCGCATTATTTTATTACAAAAAAGCCGTTAAATCAAGGAAGAAGTATAGATGTACAAATTGCGGGGAAATCTATACTACCGAATTAATGGAGTCATCAAACTGTAAAGTATGCGGAGCTCCTGTAGAGGAAATTTCTTAGAGGCAATAATATGCATAAAAGAAAATTTATTCAGAATTTGATAATAAACATTGTTTTTAAGTTCTATTATTTAAAATTCTTTATGCCATACTTGTTTGCTCATAAGCCATTGTGTTCAAAATACAAAAAAGATACGATAAAATTTTTTTCAAAAATTTATGTTTGCCGAAGCTGTTTTTTATTTTATACAGGAATTTTTCTTTCAATTATATTTTGTATCATTATAAAAACTGATATAAGATTTTTATTTTTGTTATCACTAATTGTTATAATCAGTTCTCACCCTTTTTATTATAAACATTATTCAAGGTTTTCAAGAGATTTATTAAGATTTTTACTTGGTTTTTCGGTTAGTTCTTTATTAATTAATTTAGCACCCATAAATATTTATTATGCCTTAACACTATTGTGCTGCTGTTTTGCAATTAAATCAATATACAATAAATATAGGAAGAAAAATGATTTGTGTTACAACTGTAATAAACAATATTCGAGAAAGGCATGTGAAGGATATGCAGAACAGACAAAAGCCTTATTGCAAATTGAAGAAAAAGTATCTGATTATATAATGAAAAAGGAGGCTATATGTTAAACAGAGAAGATTTACTATCCGGAACACGTCCTGAAGTAGGAAACAGAATTCTTATTACTGTGGAAAATCATTTTCAGGGATACGAAATTATTGATTATAAAGGTATGGTATGGGGTATTTCCATGCGTTCAAAAGATATGGGGCAGGATTTTGCAATGAGTTGCAAACAGTTCACGGGAGGAGAACTTTCATCATATACGGAATTAGCTGACGAAGGTAGGCAAAGAGCTGTAGACAGGATGTTATCTATGGCAAGAAGGCTTAAAGCTAATGCAATTATCAATTTCAAATTTGAACAAAATTTAAATAATTATAACAGTAACACTGAAGTTACAGCTTTTGGAAATGCGGTAATAATAAGACCAATTAAAAATTATGTTCCGACAGGCGGTATTGGTAATATTTTAACGGAATTTTATGATGCATACGTAAGATTCAACGGAGGTCTGTAAATAACGAAAGAATCTAAGAAAAATAACTCAGGAAAGTAAGTAGATATTTCTTTTGATTATTAAGAGAAATATCTACATGCTTTTATTTTTCTTCTTTGTTGAACCATTTTAATGAAATAAAGAAAATAATAATTAATCCTATTAAAACTTGAGGAAAATATAATAACAACATACTCTTTTTGAGTATCATGGGCATTAAAAGAGCACCGCCAATAGGCGGGAAAAATATTTTTCTTTTTTCTATTAAAAGAAATAGCATTATACACGCAATCATAGCACTTATAGCCAAAGGAAAGCCCAAATATATATTTATTAAGAACCTGCATAATATTCCTATAAGTGTTACAGCTATCATAGCAATAAAAACTTTTGCAGGGTATTTTCTAAATGAACTCATCGGATTTGAAAGTACAACTAATGCAACTATAAATGGCGGAGGGAGAATAAATATCTGATTAAAATAAACAGGTAAAACCATAATAAGCGAAAATACAAAAAATAATTTCATTAAATATTTTGTTTTTGCTTTCATGTTAAAGAACTTATTTTTACGAACATTTAAAGGTTTTAATCTGTATTGTTTAATTAGGTAATACTGACATAAAGCTATTAAACATACAAGTATAAAAGCGGTTATAGGATATATAAAACTTGTCACTTTCATATAAATAGGGAAAAGACAGGCAGCAATTATTGGTACAAAATTAGATTTTGAAATAATCAGTATAACTTGAGGCAATAAAAAACCAAGTAGTATTTGAATATAAATAGGAAATTGAAAACATCTCACTATTATTACACCGATTAAAGAGGCTAAAACAGTCAGGATTACCATTTTTACCCTGTTTGTAGAAAAAATTTGTCTTTTTGTTATAAGGCAGAATACAACAATTGAAAGTATTTCAGGGAAAATAATTTCTCTGTGTCCCGTTATTTTGGCAATAATAAACATAAACGCAGTAATAACAAGTGCTAAAAAATACTTTTCAAATTCAAATATTCTTAGAATTTTTATGTTCATTAATACATTCCCCCGACTTATATCATCGGAAATACAAAAAAAGTTGTCAATAATTATTAATCAACAGATTAATCAGCACAGCGTAACCCAACAATAATAAAAATATATATTTTCAGATTTTCTACTGCAAATCCTTGATTTTTTTAGCAGGGACTCCAAAAGCAAGGCAGTTATCGGGAATATCTTTTGTAACAACAGAGCCTGCTCCGATTACAACATTATTTCCTATTATTACTCCGCCCAAAACAACAACATTGCCGCCAATCCAAACACTATTTCCCACTTTTATCGGTTTAGCAGATTCCAAGCCCTTATTTCTCGTTTCATAATCTAAAGGATGAGAAGCCGTATAAAATCCGCAATTTGGTGCAATAAATACATTATCGCCAAAAGTTACTTTTGTAAAATCTAAAATTATAAGATTATGATTTGAATAAAAATTTTCGCCGATTTCTATGTTATAGCCGTAATCACACATAAGCGGCTGTTCTATTAAAAATTTCTCTTTTGTTCTGCCTACAATTTCTTTTATTAATTTATATCTTTCTTCTGTTTTTTCAGGGGAAATATTATTATATTTAAAACACAATGTTTTGCATTTACTCCGCTCCATTATTAATAATTCATCATAATTTGTGTCATATAATTCTCCGTTAAGCATTTTTTTCCGTTAACATAATATTCCCTTCTATAACAGTAATTTAATCTAGTGTTGCACTTTTCCGCCGACTGTCTTTAAATTTGCTGTCTTTCGGGGCTGTCACTTCTACGGCTGAAGCCTGCCGTCGTTTCGCC
>CANROV010000154.1 GCA_947632315.1 Candidatus Gastranaerophilales bacterium | reverse complement strand
CTACATTAAATTGAGCTTCTGCAGTACTTGCTCCTAAATGAGGAGTCATAGTAATATTACAATCACAGTTGTATAAAGGGGATGCCGTTATATCAGGTTCTGTTTCAAATACATCAATAGCAGCAGCTTGAACCTGTCCTGATAACAAAGCTTCTTTTAATGCTGATTCATCTATAATTCCGCCCCTTGCGCAATTAATTATTCTTACCCCTTTTTTCATTCTGTTTAAGGTATTACGGTTTATTAATGCCGTTGTTTCTTTCGTTTTTGGAGTGTGAATCGTAATATAATCACATTGACCCCAAAATTCATCAAGACTTGACGTATATCTTGCCCCTATTTTTTCAACAGCTTCTTTTGTTGTATAAGGGTCAGATACTACAACATTCATACCAAGCGCCAAAGCAACATTTGCAACATGGTGGCCTATTTTACCGAAACCGATTATGCCCAAAGTTTTGCCGAATACTTCCACCCCGGTAAACTTTGAACGTTCCCACTTACCTTCTTTTGTTGAAAGTGCAGCCGCAGGAATATTTCTTGACATAGCAAGCATTAATGCAATAGTATGTTCAGCTGCTGCATTTGTATTACCGTCTGGAGAATTTACAACAATAATACCGTTTTGCGTTGCAGCTTCAATATCAACATTATCAACACCGACACCTGCTCTGCCTACTATTTTTAATTTTTTTCCTGCTTCAAGTATTTTTTTTGTAACTTTTGTTTGACTTCTAATCATCAATGCATCATAATCTATTATTTTTTCTGCAAGTTCATCTTCACTCATTGTAGGAAGAAAGTCAACTTGAGCCGTATCTTCAAGAATTTTACCTGCCGCTTCATTAATTTTATCAGTAATTAATACTTTCATTTTTACCTCTATTTATTTAATTCTTTAATAAGTGCCGCAACGCCTGTTCCAAGTTCAAATTTATATCCGAGCTTATAAAGAGAAGCTTCCAATGCGCCTATAGCCGTAATTGCGTCACGTTCCGAGACAAAACCTAAAGTTCCCATTCTAAATATCTTATCTTTTAATTCATTTTGTCCGTTTGCCACAACTATATCATAGTCATTTTTTAAGGTTTTTCTAATATCCGGAACACTAATACCCTCAGGAGGAAGTATTGCCGTTATTGATGTTGAAGCAATTGAATCATCTTCAACAAATAATTTTAAACCGATTGCTTTTATTGCTTTTCTTAATGCTTTTGCTATTTTTGTATGGCGGGCAGTTATATTCTCAATTCCTTCTTCTTTTATCATTTCAAGCGCAACTTTTAAACCTGAAATAAGGCTGACAGCCGGAGTAAAAGCCGTGGAATTTTCCAAAACGGATTTCCTGTTTGTTGTCCAATTGAAATAAAAATCAGGGCGTTTGCATTTTTTATGTGCTTCCCATGCTTTTTCACTTGCAGCAAGGAAAGATAATCCGGGAGGAAGCATAAATCCTTTTTGAGAACCTGAGAACAATACATCTATTCCCCATTCATCCATTTTACATTCAATGGCACCGACACTGGTTACTCCGTCAACTATTGATATCGCACCGTGAGCTTTTATTAATGATACCAATGTTTTTACATCATTTGTTACCCCTGTTGAGGTTTCATTATGAATTAAAGTTACAAATTTTATTTCTTTATTAATATCTTTATCTAATCTTTCTTTTAAAGCTTGAGGATTTATTGCTTTTCCTGCTTCAACCTCCATTATTTCAACATTTGCCCCTAAACCTTGTGCAATTTTAGCTAATCTTCTGCTAAAGTTTCCTATTACAAGAGAAAGAACTTTATCTCCTTCATTGACAAGGTTTGATAAAGCAGAATCCATAACACCTGTACCACTTGCCGTATAGACAATAACATCATTTTTTGTTTGAAAAACATATTTTAAATCACTATACACAGATTCAAGGATTTTTGAAAATTCACTGCTTCTATGTCCCATAGGATGTTTTGCGATTTCAAGCAATACTCTTTCCGGTACCGGAGTAGGGCCGGGAATCATTAAAAATGTTTTATCTTTCATTAATCTGCCTCCCCTAATTAAAGATTTATTTCTATTCTCTCACAAAGACTTTTTAAATTTAACACAAATGTTAAATTTGTAAACTACAATTCATTTTCGGGGAATTTTTAATAAAAAATTGTTTTTATATATATAGGTAATAAGTAAAGAAATATGGCGTAAAGAAACTATGGCAAACGGTGTATCTTGTGCTTTATTTGCGGGTAAAAATTTAATATACGGTCAAAAAGAAGGGAACGTATTTAAAGAAGGTATTGGCGTTATACAAGCAACCAGAACCATAGACAGTGCAGCACAAGCCGGATATATAACAGGCTCTTGGACAAAAGGTTTAAACAAATTAACAAAATTTGCAAAAGGATTACTTTACCCCTTAATTATTCTTTCAGGGATATTTAATACAATAAAATCTGATGACAAAGTTAAAACAGGAGCTAAACAAGCCGGCGGTATTTCTTTCATGTTTACTTTTGAAAAAATTGCCGATAAAGGTCTAAAAAAATTAGAAAAGAAACTTTTATCACTTCCTAAAGTTCAGTCGGATAAAAAACTTGCAATAGGAGTATATGTACTTAAAGGATTATGTTTTGCCGCTGCTTCAATTGGCGGTTATAAAACAGGCAATAAAGTTTTAGGCAAAATTATTGATTTTTTAAGAGGGGATATTAAAAGTAATAAATATAAAAATATAAATTATGAGTTCTCTCAGGATAATTCGGAGCAGGATATTTTTGAAGATATCAGAGCAAAATAGCTAATATCATAAGCAATATTCCGCCTATTTGCGATATAGTTGCCATGTTTTGCATTGTTCTGTTATTGTCATATTTAAAACTGTTTTTCTTCGCATCATATGCAACCATTATTCTTTGAAGACGGCTTATATCACTGTCATTTTCAAATGTTTTCTTAAATAATTTTTTCTCTAATCTCGTTAATCTGTTTGCAATATTATCGTTTTGGAAATTATTACTTAATATATCCTCTTCCAATGCAGAAAGCTGAAAAGGTAATGAGCTGTCATTTATCGGATCTAAACCGCTGTTTGAATAATATTCATCTAAATCATCCGAAGTATAATTGAATTTTGGCAACGAATTTTTAAAAGACTTTTTCGGCATAATAACCGCAGATAATTTATCTACTCTGTCACTTAAGGGAGCGTCACTGGTTCGTGTAAAAACTTTTTCTTCAAGCCTGTTTAAACGCTCGTATATATCTTCTGTTTTATATGTTGTCTTAAATATCTCCTGTTCCATTTTATCTACAATAGGATAATTCACCGTTGAATCTTCTTTTACTTTTTTCACTTCACGGTTTGAAGGTGCTTGCTGCCCCAATGAAGTCTGTTCGGAAGCAGCCGGTTTAACACTTTCTTTAGCTTTATAAGTATAACCAATATCATTTTGAATATCGTTAAATCTTGTTTGTAAGTTCCCGCTTTTCTTTTGACCGTATAAATATGATTCTATTCTTTCAATTCTTTTTGAATCATCTTCACCTTTATAATCATACCCGAATAGTGAAGTTTCAACAGAATCAAGATGTTCAAGCACAATACCTTTTGCTTCCGTTATATTTGGAAGTAATGTAACTATTAACAATATTATAATTAATTTTTTCATAACTCTCTTCTCTATAAGGAGAATATAAATCCTAATTTAATAAAAAAACACACCAGCCAGTATATTGCAAAAAAGCCGGATATAAACGGAAGTAAAATTAGCATAAATGACCTTGCAAAACTGATTTTATATGCAGCTCTAATGGCATAAGCATATAAAACTATTATCCATAAGTATAATAAAAACTCAATTATTGAAACAAAAATATAACCATAATTTCCTATTTGTTTAACAAAATTTAAAGGTGCGAAAAATATATAAGGCATAGGTGCAAACGCAGTATAAAATAATATGTCTTCTAAACTATTATCCCTTTGCATAAAGATTTTTGCACAATATTCAAAAAATAAAGAAGTAATAAACCATAAAAATACACTTCCCATAAGTCCTAATATAAAGGACGCAATATATGAACAGTCATATATTTTACCGCTTAATATACCTTCAGAAATTTTATTAATTGCATATACCAATAGAACTGTAGCTATAGCAACTCTTATTGATTTCTTTATATTGCCGTTTTCAAAAAAATCTTTTGGAGAAAATATAACATTATATATATTTTCAAAAAAATCATCTACTGTTATTCCCATAAATATAAAGGCCTTCTATTTAACAAAATACTTGTCGGAACTATATCATTCAATTTAAAATTGCTTTTGGAATTGTATTCCGCAAAGCTTGAAAAATATTCTGATACAGAACTTCTTTTATTATAATCAATTAATTTTACTTTTAAATTGTTATGATTTTTAACTTGTATAACTCTTTGAATCATGTCTTTAGCGGTATCCATATCACCGAGGGCGTCTACAAATCCCATACCAATTGCTTGTCTGCCTGTAAATACACGGCCATCGGCATTTGCTCTTAAAACATCTATGCGTAAATCAGATTTTTCCGTTTCATATTTATCATTTCTGTTTACTCTGCCGTTTATTATTGCTTCAATAAATTGATTATAGGAATCATTAACAATATCCTGCATTAATTTACGTTCTTCAGGGGTAATTGCCCTGGTAGAAGAACCAATATCTTTGTATTTTCCGCTTTTTATAACAACGGGATTAACAAGAAGCTTATTTTGAAGCAAATCATGGAAATCCATAAAAGAAAATATTACACCAATACTTCCCGTTAAAGTTCCATCCTGCGCAATAATTCTGTCTGTAGCAGAAG